>JAJONK010000088.1 GCA_021323355.1 Deltaproteobacteria bacterium | reverse complement strand
CGCGCCGGGCAGCTGCTTACCGACATCATCACCAAGGGCATGGGCTTAACCCGAGACGACGTTTACATTGCCAATGTCGTCAAGTGCCGCCCGCCACAAAATCGCAACCCGGAACCCGACGAGGTTGCTTCCTGCGAGCCCTTTCTGAAAAAGCAAATTGAATTAATACGGCCCAAGATTATTGTCGCGTTGGGGAAATTTGCCGTACAAGCATTGCTCCAGAGCAAAGTTCCGATTACCCGGTTGCGCGGCAATTGGCACACGTATATGGGCATCAAGTTGATGCCCACTTTCCACCCTGCCTACCTATTGCGCAATCCGGCGGACAAGAAATTGGTCTGGGAAGACATCAAAAAAGTGATGAAAGAGATGCAACAGTGAAAACGCTTAAGATCTTTTTCGTTGTGTCACTGATGGCCCTTGGTGTGTCGGTGCTGGCACAGCCAGACCAGTCGTCGGCGCCGCACGTTGATCTGATCGTCATCGATGGTTCGATCAATCCCGCAGTGGATGATTTCATTCGCGAGAGCATTACCCGGGCGAAATCCAATGGAGCTCGAGCTCTGATTATTCAGCTCGATACTCCCGGCGGCCTTTTGAGCTCCACCCGGACGATCGTAAAGGAGATGCTCAGCGCGCAGGTTCCGATCATGGTCCATGTAGCGCCCAGCGGCGCTGGCGCGGGATCGGCCGGGGTTTTCATCACGATGGCGGCGCATATTGCCGCAATGGCCCCGGCCACCAACATCGGCGCGGCTCACCCGGTAGCGGGCGGAGGACAGGAAGTGAAAGGAGTGATGGGTGAAAAAATCGAAAACTTCACTGCATCCTTTAGCGAAACCATCGCGCAAAAACGCGGCCGCAATACCGAATGGGCAATCGAGGCGGTGCGCCGGAGCGTCTCGATTACCGAGACCGACGCGCTCAAGAAAAAGGTCATCGATATTATTGCCAAAGACATCGATGATTTACTGAAGCAAGCCGACGGTCGTAAAGTGGATCTGGACGGGCGCATGACGACGCTTTCCGTCAAAGGCGTTAACGTCGTGCGGCATGAGATGAGTCTCAAACAGAGAATCGTCAACGCCATTGCTGATCCGAACATCGCCTACATGCTGCTGATGGCCGGTATCCTCGGGCTCTACATGGAGTTTTCCAATCCCGGGGTTATGTTCCCGGGGGTGACCGGCGCCATCTGCTTGGTGATGGCGTTGATCTCATTGCAGCTTCTTTCGTTCAATTATGCCGGTCTGATTTTAATCCTTCTTGGCATTGCGCTTTTAATCGGCGAAGCGTTCATGCCGAGTTTTGGAGTTCTTGGGATCGGCGGCGTTATTTCTCTCGCGCTAGGCTCATTTTTGCTTTTCGATACGCCGAACTCGGACCTGACTATCGATCGCACGATCATTTATACCGCTGTAGCGACAATGGCGAGCCTTGTTCTTGCGATCGGTTATCTGGTTTTTCGCTCCCAAAAAGCTAAACCCACGCTTGGGATGGACGGACTAATCGGTGAAATCGGCGAGGTCAGGGCAAAACTAAGTCCCTCAGGGAAAGTATTCGTTCACGGGGAATACTGGAATGCTCAAACACAAACAGACGGACAGATCGATGTCGGCGACAAGGTTCAAATTGTCGGCTACGACGGCATGAATCTCAAGGTGAAGCGGCTTCAGGACAGGGCTTCGTGACTTAGCGGAGGAGGTATTATGTTCGGAATAGGGGCTCCGATCACATTTTTAATCATCATCATCGCTGCGATCATCAGCGGCGTAAAGGTTCTCAAGGAGTACGAACGCGGGGTGGTGTTTCGGCTCGGCCGAATGGTCGGAGCGCGCGGGCCGGGATTGGTCTATATCATCCCCGGGATCGAAAAGATGGTGAAGATGGATCTGCGCACGGTGACCATGGACATTCCACCCCAGGACGTGATTACCCGGGATAATGTGTCGGTGAAAGTGAACGCGGTGCTTTATTTTAGGGTGCTGGATCCGAATTTAGCGGTCAGGGAAGTGGAAAATTACCTGTTCGCGACCTCCCAACTTGCCCAAGTCACCCTGCGCAGCGTTTGCGGTCAAGGAGAGCTTGACGAGCTTCTGGCTGAACGAGAAAAGATCAACACTCGCATTCAGGATATTTTGGATAAGCAGACCGATCCCTGGGGAATAAAAGTCGTGCTAGTTGAGCTCAAGCACATCGATCTTCCCCAGGAGATGCAGCGGGCGATGGCCAAACAAGCGGAAGCAGAGAGGGAACGGCGCGCGAAGGTGATTCACGCCGAGGGCGAATTTCAAGCATCGCAAAAACTCTTGGACGCTGCCGAAGTCATGGCGAAACAGCCAATGGCGTTACAGCTGCGCTTTCTCCAGAGTCTGGTCGAAATAGCTTCAGAAAAAAATTCTACAACCATCTTCCCGGTGCCGATCGATCTGTTGGCGCCGTTTCTCAACAAATCCAATCAGACTTGATGATCCAAATTAGCGCCGCAATCTTTGATTCGGCGGCGTTGAAGATTGCTTTCACCAGGTAATGCTTTGAGCTCCATTGAAATGGATGTTCAAGAGTTTTCCTATGATCTCCCCGAATCTCTCATTGCGGCGTTTCCCCGCGGCAATCGGGAAGACTCTCGCCTGCTCGTGATCCGCCGACAGAGCGGCGAGCTCATTCACACGCATTTTTCCGAATTGGGCAATTTTCTCGACCCCGGCGATGTGCTGGTTCTCAATGATACCCGGGTATTTCCCGCACGGTTGCATGGCGCTAAGGAAAGCGGTGGCAAGGTGGAAGTCCTGTTGCTCGAGCGCTTTCCCGATAAGCGCAGTCTTTGGATTGCATTAATTAATGCCGCCAAAAAGCCCAAAGTAGGAAGCCGACTTATTTTCGCCGGCGTAACCGCCGAGGTGATTGGCGATATCGGTCGCGGCCGCTTTGGCTTGGAATTTCATCACAGTGGTGATTTTGATGCGCAACTAGCCGCAATCGGCGAGCCCCCGTTACCGCCCTACGTCCGGCGCCGTCGCGCTGCTGCGGGCCTGGATTGGCAACGATATCAAACGATCTATGCGGCCCATCCCGGGGCTATAGCGGCTCCGACCGCGGGATTTCACTTCACTCCGGAGTTGCTCGACAGGTTAGACGCGCAAGGAGTCCATAGGGCTCTGTTGACGCTGCACGTCGGCCCAGGTACTTTCGAACCGATACGTAGCGAGAAAGTCGAAAGCCATCGGATGGAAGGCGAGCGTTACGTTCTTCCGGCCGAAGCGGCGTCTAAGATTCAGCGCGCCAAGGACGCTGGCCGCCGTGTGGTCGCGGTGGGATCGACCACCACCCGCACGCTGGAATGGGTGGCACTGCAGAAAGGCAAGGTGGAGGCGGATGAGGGGATTGCGCGACTCTTTATACGTCCGGGCGACCGATTCCGAGTCATCGATGCTTTGATAACCAATTTTCACCTGCCGCGATCGACTCCCCTGTTAATCGTCACCGCTCTTGCCGGCCTGGAGTTGATCCGTAAAGCATATGCCGAAGCCATCCAAAAGCGGTATCGATTTTACAGCTATGGCGATGCCATGCTGATTTTGTGAAAGCATGCTGGTGCGGCGGCGGTAGATGATCCTTGCTGAGTCGATTAGCATCGAATCCCTAATCTATTTTCGCTCACAGGTCCCGCGCTTCGAATCATGGTCAATCGATTTACGCTGATAAAAAAGGACTCGAGAAGCGAAGCTCGGCTGGGCCGTTTAGAAACCGCGCACGGCATGATCGAAACGCCGTGCTTCATGCCCGTCGGGACGCAGGGAACCGTCAAAGCCGTCTTGCCGAGAGATCTAAAGGAGATGGGCTGTCAAATCTTGCTCGGCAATACGTACCATCTCCATGTACGACCGGGTGCGGAACTGATTCAGGAACTGGGCGGGTTGCACAAGTTCATGGGATGGGATGGTCCGATCCTGACCGACAGCGGCGGCTATCAGGTATTTAGCTTAGGCGCGATGCGCAAGCTTTCCGAAGAGGGTGTGCGCTTCCAATCGCAACTGAACGGTTCTTACCACATGCTCACGCCAGAAAAGGTCGTAGAGATTCAGGAAATGCTGGGCAGCGATATTGCCATGATTTTGGATGAATGCATTCCGCACGACGCTGATCGCGACTATGTGCGAAGTTCTACCGAGCGGACGGTTCGCTGGGCGGAAAGGTGCTTGAGAGCGCGAGCTTCGAAAGATCAGTTGTTGTTCGGTATCATTCAGGGCGGGATGCATGAAGATCTCCGCCGATGGTGTGTTGATAAGATGACGGTCCTGCCTTTCGAAGGTTTTGCGGTGGGCGGCCTTGGCGTCGGCGAAGGAGAGACGACATTGCAGGCGATCAGCGCCTACACGGCGGACCTGCTGCCGAAGGACCGGCCGCGCTATCTCATGGGCGTGGGCCGGCCCGAAGACATCATCAACGCCATACGCGCCGGTTTTGATATGTTCGATTGTGTTATTCCGACGCGCAATGCGCGCAACGGAACTCTCTTTACCTCTAAGGGCAAGGTCAACATCAAGCGCGCCGATTTCGCGCGAGATCCGCGGCCCTTGGATGAGTTGTGCGATTGCTATACATGCCGAAATTTTTCACGTGCCTATCTGCGCCATCTCTATATGGCGGGGGAAATTCTCTCATCTCAGCTAAATAGCCTGCATAATCTTTACTTTTACCACCGCCTTATGAAAAGGTGTCGTGAAATGATCCGCGACGACCGGACTGATTTTGAAATCAGCAGCCCGACACCCTAATCTGTGAGGAGAACTTACAGGAGGAATTATGTTCGACATTGCATTTGCCCAAACCGCTCCGGGTGTTGGCAGTCCGAGCCAGTTGATCAGCTTTTTGCCGTTGGTGCTGGTTTTTATCATCTTTTATTTCTTGCTGATTAGGCCGCAGCAGAAAAAGGCAAAGGAGCATCAACAGATGCTTGGCAAGCTCAAGAAGAACGACGAGGTGATGACCTCGGGAGGAATTTACGGTAAAGTTACGGCCCTAACCGATAACATCGTCACTCTGGAGATCGCACCCAACGTGCGGATCCGCGTCAACCGGCCACAAATTTCTGCCGTACTGACGGGCGAAAAAACGATGGCAAAGGATGCAAAGGAGTAGCCATGCGGCGGGGTGTTTTGGCTCGTTTCATTATGTTTGCGGTTGCGGCTCTGGCGGCGATCATTTACCTGCTTCCGAACTTCGTTGACCCCTTGCCGTCGTGGTGGAGCAGTATTCTGCCTTCGGAGAAGATCCATTTGGGATTGGACTTGCAAGGCGGCACTCATTTAGTCTTGGAAGTGCAAGTTGACAAAGCGGTTGAGCACAACATCGAACGGGTCAGGAATGATCTCCTTAATCTTTTTCGTGAACGCGGTCTCTCCAATATTTCGGTCGAGCGTGTTCAAGGAACACAGCTGCAGGTAAGAGCGCCGGCGGAGAGTGTCGACCGGGTACGCGGGGTTCTGAAGGGAGATTTTCCTAATTTAACTGTGGTCAACACTCAGACGACGGCTGGCACAACTGAGTTCTTCTTAACCCTCAGTAAAGAAGAGCTGCGCGCGGTGCGCGACTTTGCCGTTGATCAATCCCTCGAGACTATACGCAATCGAATCGATCAGTTCGGCGTCAGCGAGCCGATCATCCAACGTCAGGGACAACAGGATATTCTCATCCAACTGCCGGGAATCCAGGACCCGGATCGGGCCAAGGAGATTATCGGTAAGACGGCTCTGCTCGAGTTCAAATTAGTCGATGACAATGCCGATGTCGAAAGCGCGATCCGCACCGGTCCCCCGCCGGGACGTCAGGTTCTTTACGGTTACGGTGACAAAGGCGAGGGCGGCAGCGGCACCGCAAGGACCGCCTATGTCGTGGAATCACGTACGCTCATGACTGGTGAATATATCGCTGATGCGCGGGTGCGGCCGAGTACTCAACTGCAGGGACCTTATGTGGAACTGATCTTGAACGCCAGCGGCTCACGCCTATTCGAACAAATTACCGGCGCCAATGTTCGCCGGCGCTTGGCAATCGTCCTCGATAACCGGGTTTACTCAGCGCCTGTTATTCAGGAACGAATCGGCGGCGGGAGAGCCTCGATTACCGGCAGCTTCGATATTAAAGAGGCGCGCGATCTGGCGATCGTCCTGCGCGCCGGCGCGCTTCCCGCTCCGGTCGAGATTGTCGAAGAACGAACGGTGGGCCCATCCCTTGGCCAAGACTCCATCCGACAAGGGGTCAATTCTTTCATCGTTGGCGGCGCCTTGGTGATTGTTTTCATGATCGCCTACTACAAGGGCGCGGGCGTGGTCGCGGTGGTGGCATTGCTGTTCAATGTCATGTTCCTCATTGCAATTCTGGCCGGCTTCCAAGCAGTCTTAACCCTGCCCGGTATCGCCGGGATCGTTCTCACCGTCGGCATGGCCGTGGACGCCAACGTTTTGATCAATGAACGCATCCGCGAGGAGCTTCGAGCCGGACGCGCGCCGCGTTCGGCTGTCGAGGCAGGCTACCAGAATGCGCTGCCGGCTATCCTGGACTCCAACGTTACGACTTTTCTTTCCGGCGTGATCTTGTTTCAATTCGGCACCGGCCCCATCAAAGGCTTTGCCGTTACTCTATGCGTCGGGATTCTCACCACAGTAATCACCGCGGTCTACCTGACCCGGATTTATTACGATTATCGCGCGAATTCTCGCAAGCTCGCGCGGGTCAGCATTTGAGGAAGTATGGAGCTCATCAAACCTGGGTTAAAGATCCCATTTACCCGCTATCGTAAGATTGCCATTATCATTTCCACGATCGTAAACCTTGCCGTTTTGATCATGCTGTTTGTGAAGGGTCCGAATTTAGGTGTCGACTTTGCCGGTGGTACGATGGTGCACCTCAAGTTTCAGCAAAACGTGACCATACCGGACGTTCGTCAGGCATTCGAAAAAATGGATCTCGGTGGAAGCGTTATACAAGACTTCGGTCAACCCGGCTCGAACGAGTACCTTGTTCGCTTGGACCAGACCGCGGTTGAGATCGGTGTGCTCGGTGAGCAGATCAAAAAAGTTTTAACCGATCAGTTCGGCGCTGACCAATTCGAGGTGCGTCGAATCGAATCCGTGGGTCCGAAAATCGGCGAAGATCTGCGCCAACGCGGCGCGTTGTCGGTTATCGTCGCCACGATTATGATGGGTATATACATCTGGTTTCGCTTCGATTTACGATTCGGCATCGGCGCCGTGATTGCTCTGGTGCACGACGTTCTCGTCGCCGTGGGCGCTCTCATGTTAGCCAATTACGAATTCGACCTGACCATCATCGCGGCGCTGCTGACGATTGTCGGGTTTTCCGTCAATGATACGGTGGTGATCTGCGATCGTATTCGGGAAAACATGCGCAAGATCAAGCGAGAAACCCTTGAGGGCATCGTCAATATCAGCCTCAACGAGACTCTCAGCCGAACTATTCTGACCACGGGCACAGCCCTTCTTGTGCTTGTTTCGCTTTACCTTTTGGGTGGCGCGGTGATCCGGCCCTTCGCTTTTACTCTCTTGGTGGGCTTTATCTCGGGCGTTTACTCGACGATCTTCATTGCCAGTCCAGTGATCTTAATGTGGAAGAAGAAGCCGGTGAAAAAATAATCTGGTGATAGGAACAATCGACACCAGAACTCCAATGGTTCAACTGCCCGTTGAATACTGAGGCCAACCGACCGCTGTCCATTTCTCTCCTATCCTTTGCTTCATGACAACTATGCACGAGGAACTCCGGAAAAGGTGGATTCTTAGACAGCCTGATCAATCCTTCGTCAACCGATGTTGTGACGAGCTTAAGCTATCGGCGCTGTTGGCTCGGGTGATTGCGCTGCGCGATCTCACCGCGATTGAAGCCGCTAAATGCTATCTTTCTTCCAGCCTCCGTTCCGATCTGCCATCGCCGTTCTTGATGGCCGACATGGATGCTGCGGTGGACCGGATTGTTCGCGCCATTCAGGCATCGGAATCAATCAGTATCTGGGGCGACTACGATGTTGACGGCACCACCGGCGCGTCGGTTCTCGTATCGTTCTTGCGCGAGATCGGCGTCAAAACGATCTTCTATGTGCCTCACCGGATTGAGGAAGGCTACGGCCTTAACATCGAAGGGCTGCGGCGACTCAAAGAGCGCGGCGTTCGGCTGGTCGTGACAGTCGATTCGGGAATTTCAAACTTCAACGAAGTTGCTGCGGCGCGTGAAATTGGCGTCGATATTGTTATCGTCGACCATCATCAACCGCCGGAACAACTTCCTCCGGCGATAGCGGTGGTCAACCCACACCG
>JAJONK010000087.1 GCA_021323355.1 Deltaproteobacteria bacterium | reverse complement strand
AAAAATATTTTAGCCCTTTTGTCGGCAATGATGCTGATCGGTGGGATCAGTTGCGCTCAAAATAAAGAGGGCGCTGCGAAGCCCGGCGCCGTGGTTGTCGATGTGGTTAAATTGACCGGCATCGTGAAAGCGATCGATCGAGAAAAAAAGATGGTGACCGTCGAGGGGTCGGGCGGCAGAACCGTTGTGATAGATGCCACGAACGCGAGAAATCTCGATCAGCTGAAGGTCGGCGATCGAGTCAATCTGACGTACGTCGAAGAAGTAGCGCTTTTCGTAAGAAAGTCAGACGAGCCCCCGAGCGTGAGCGAATCGCAAAACGTGGAACTGGCCCCGAAGGGTGAAAAGCCGGGAGGTGTAATCACCAAGATGATCGAAGTGACCGGCAACGTCGAATCCATCGATACGAATAATCGGACCATCGCATTGAAGGGCCCGGCCGGAAATGTCCGGACATATAAGGTGGGTCCAGAGGCAAAGAGGTTTAACGAGATAAAAAGGGGCGATCAAGTCGTGCTGCGGGTTACCCAAGCCGTGGCGCTGTCGGTGGGGAATCCCTGAATAAGAGCTAGAGCAAGAAAAGTAGAATAATCGCCAGGCAAATTTGAGAAGAAAGCGCGGCGAGCGAGGAACTCTCACTCCGCCGCCTCTTTCTTGGCGCACTGATCGTCCTTCGATCACTGGGAATCTGGCTGTCGAATGGTGGCTCCGCTCGCCAAAGTGTGGCCGCCGATGCAGGCATGCTGCGATCGTCCGCCTGGCCTGTGGACGACTTCGGTCTACTTGCCGTTGCGGGTGATGCTGATCTGTTGGTTCCACCGTGGTTTTCATCAGTTTCGGTCTCTTCGCTCCTTTTAATGCGACCGTGCTTGCCAGCTTACTTGTCACCCGCCGTCAATTTCGGGAGCGATCTTTTCAATCTTGGAGATGTACAGGCTTAAACGGGAGTGGCTCAGATCTCCAGGGTTCCGTTGCGCCCGACCCTCGCGCATGTCGTCACACCGACGCCGAGCGCGAATGGAGCTACGCCCGCACATCGTCCATTGGCAAGCTTGATAAGGCTCTCGACGATGCCAGAGCGAACGGTTGGACGGTAATGGACATGAAGAAAGACTGGAAGCGGATATTCGCGTTCGACAAGTGAAGCGAGAAAAGCGTGTCGAAGGGGTTGTTCCTGAGCATGTTATAGCGGGGAGCCACTGTCATGCTACGCGAGCGTGGACTTGCTTGTCGATCTGTGCACCGACTACGCGTTTGGCGACTCTGAGATCGAAATCGGCCTGAAGTCCCAGCCAAAGCTCGGCCGAAACACCGAAGTATTTGCTCAGTCGCAGCGCGGTGTCGGCAGTGATAGCGCGTGTCCCGTTCACAATAGCGCTGATGCGTCCGGGGGGAACCGCGATTTCGCGGGCCAGTCTATTGATGCTGATGTCCATCGGTTTCATGAACTCCTCCAAAAGAATTTCTCCGGGATGGATCGGGTCAAGCAGTTTCTTGCGCGCCATCAAGGTTCCTCCTCTTAATGATAGTCAACGATCTCGACGTCGTACGCGTCGGCATTTTTCCATACGAAGCAAACCCGCCACTGAGCATTGATTCGAATACTATGTTGTCCCTTGCGGTCGCCCCTCAGCGCTTCTAGGCGGTTGCCAGGGGGAACCATCAAATCTTGCAGCGATCTCGCGCGATGGAGGTACAGCAGCTTCCTGCGCGCAATTCGCTCAAAGGCCCGAAACCGGGCAACCTCCAAGTCAGCGAATAACGCTTCCGTCTCTTTGGATCGGAAGGAGCGAATCATCAAGCCGCAGTCTATTACGCGTCACGGGATAGTTCAACCAAAGGGAACGGCAACGCAGCCCTGAAAACCGAAGCGGCGACGGGGATTGCCTAGATGTAAATTAAAAATCGAAATTTGAAAGCCGCCGAAAGAATCGAGAGGTGATATAAACCAAATCGTTGCACTATTATGGCTCGTAGACGAAAGAATAACCGCGCCGAGACGAAATCTCCCAACAAGAACAAAACGGGAGCAGCTCACGAAAGTAGGTCGGACGGCTCGCACCGCGCGAGAATGCGAATCCTCCTGCTTGGCGTCGCAGGCATGGTTGCGCTTGGGCTGATTGTCTATCTGTTCCACAAAGTTCAGCGCGAAACCTTAGAGGCGACGACATCCACGGCGGAGCCGATCATCGCAGCAACGTACCTTGGCGCCACGACCTGCAAGAATTGTCATGAAGCGGCTTATAACGCCTGGCGCGGATCGCATCATGAGCGCGCGATGCAGGACGCCAACGAACATACCGTGCTCGGTAGTTTCGCCGATGCGAAGTTTTCCTATGCTGGTGTCACTTCGAGATTTTTCAAGCGCAACGGCAAGTTTTTCGTCCACACCGACGGTTCCGACGGGGAACTCCGCGACTACGAAATCAAGTACACCTTCGGCGTCAACCCGCTGCAACAATATCTGGTCGAATTTCCTGACGGGCGCATGCAGGCGCTTTCGATCGCGTGGGACGCGCGCGCGAAAAAAGACGGTGGGCAGCGCTGGTTTCACCTCTATCCCAAAGAACAGATCACCCACCCTGACGAGTTACATTGGACCAAGCCGGCGCACAACTGGAACTTCATGTGCGCAGATTGCCATTCTACGGACTTGCGCAAAAATTACGATTCAGCCACCAACAGCTTCAAGACTGAATGGTCCGAGATCAGCGTCGGCTGCGAGGCCTGCCACGGCCCGGGCTCGCGCCACTTGGAATGGGCCCTCTCGCAAATCCCCCCTGGGAAAAAGGGGGGAGAGCGGGGATTTGAATCCAGGACTAAAATCCCCCTCAATCCCCCTTTGTCAAAGGGGGAGGAATCGGCCAAGGGCCTGACTGTGCGCCTCGATGAGCGTCGCGGCGTCACTTGGAACCCAAACGAAACCACCGGCAATGCGGCGCGCTCGCAAGCGCGTCCCACCGACCGTGAGATCGAGGTGTGCGCGCAGTGTCATGCCCGGCGCGGCCAGATCGCCGAAGGTTACGCGCCGAGCAAGGCTTTTCTCGATCATTACCGCCCCGCTCTGCTCACTCCTCCGCTGTACCACCACGATGGCCAGCAGCGCGACGAAGTGTATACGTGGGGCTCGTTCCTCCAGAGCAAGATGTACGCTCAAGGTGTCACGTGCAGCGACTGCCACGAACCGCATAGCGGCAAGCTCCGGGCGCAAGGGAATGCCGTCTGCGCAAGCTGCCACACAAGCGGCAAATATGACGCGCCGGCGCATCATCGTCACAAACCAGACAGCGCGGGCGCAGCATGCGTCGCCTGCCACATGCCGTCGACCACCTATATGGTCATCGATCCGCGCCGCGATCACAGCCTGCGCGTGCCGCGGCCGGATCTTTCGGTCGATCTCGGCACGCCCAACGCGTGCAACGGCTGCCACAAGGATCGCGACGCGCGCTGGGCAGCTTCACAGGTGAAGCAGTGGTACGGCCGCGACCCGCAAGGCCATCAACGATTTGCCGCTGCTTTCTCCTCGCACAGTACCGGTGCCGCGGATGCACAGGCGCAATTACAAGCTATCGCCGCGGAAGCGAGCCACCCTGCAATTGCGCGCGCGAGTGCGTTGTCGCAACTGAACGGTGCGAGACCTCACTCGGCGGAGGCACTTGGCGCCGGCGCAAAAGACCGCAATCCTCTTCTCCGGCTCGCCGCACTCCAATCGCTTGCCAATGGGCCGTCCGACGCCCGGCTGCGCGTCGCCGCGCCGCTGCTCTCCGACCCGCTGAGAGCGATCCGCATCGAAGCGGCGAGCGCGCTGGCGCCGGTGCCGGCGGACAGAATGGATCCGGATCAGCGCGCGGCTTTCGAACGCGCCGCAGCGGAGTATGTCGCCAGCCAAAAGTACAATGCCGACCGCGCCGAGGCGCGCGTCAACCTGGGAAGTTTCTACGCCAATCGCTCAGATCCGGTGAACGCCGAGGCCGAGATGCGTGCCGCCATCAGGCTCGATCCACTCTTCGTGCCCGCCTATGTGAATCTCGCCGACTTGTATCGTGCCCTGGGCCGCGATCCGGACGCCGAGCGCATCCTGCGCGACGGGCTCGAAGCGGCACCGAAGAACGCGATGTTGCATCACGCGCTCGGGCTGGCTCTGGTGCGGCTGAAACGGCCGGATCAAGCGCTGGACGAGCTCGAGAGGGCAACGATGCTCGACCCCGCCAGCGTGCGATTTTCCTACGTCTACGCGGTTGCGCTGCACTCTACGGGCAAGGTCGAAGCGGCGATTGCAAGGCTAAAGCAAACCCTTCTCAGCCACCCGAACGACCCCGATGTTCTGCAAGCCCTGGCGAGCTTTTATGCCGGTCGCGGTGACGGCGCCGAAGCAAAAAAATATGCCGAACGGCTGAGGACGGTGACGAATAAGTAGCAACGTGTTGGTTCCCGGCATGGGAAGAGGGAGTGTTGGGCTTTCAGGTGTTGGGTTTCAGGTTTCTGCCTGACACCTGAAACCTGATCAGCACTAGTGTTGATCGAACGCATCAAAATTACTTCGATTTGGCCTCCAGAGCTACGGTTGCAACTCCTCGAACGGATTGAAGACCCTAATTCCAGGGCGGCGGAAATGTTTGTCGTTTCCTGTGACGATCGTGTGATTGTACCGGCGGGCAGTAGCGGCAATGTAACTGTCTTCAATCGGCATGCGTCGTCCCGCGCGCTCTAATTCGCGTTGCTGTTCGGGCCCAAACATGCGCGACTGAAGCATTGAAGCTGAGAACACGTCCATGGAGCGCAGCCAAGAGTCGAGTGAACCAGGCCTGTAGCGCTTGCCTTTGCCGCCTCTCTTTACTTCGAACCCAGTAGGCAGACAGATTAGAGGATTTCGGGGTGTCGGGTGTCAGTATTGGCCCAAAGTCCAATAGACAGTCCCCCAGGTCTTTCGTAAGAGTCGGTCATGGCAATTGATCAGATAGGGCTTCCAATGGGAGACAAATCGTTCCGACGACAGGCCAGGTGCACGACTCTTGTGATGACCTTGTTTCTAACAATGGTTACCGCCGGAGCGTGGGGCCAACAGAAAGCGGCATCGACAGCCGCGCTCGATCGCGCGGTGCTGCCGATTCCGGAGCCGAAGCGGCCGGTTTTTAAAGAGCTCGATGCGCGGAAGGTGAAGCCGCCGGCGCGCTTCGAGGTGATGGCGCCCAAGGGCGCGCCGAACGTGGTGATCGTCCTGATCGACGACCTGGGCTTTGGCGCGCCGAGCACGTTCGGCGGTCCGATCGCCACGCCGACGCTCGACCGGCTCGCCGAGAACGGTCTGCGCTACAACAACTTCCATACCACTGCCCTGTGCTCGCCGACGCGGGCAGCGCTCAAGGCGGGCCGCAACCATCACACCGTCAACATGGGCTTCATCACCGAGATGGCGACTTCTTTCCCCGGCGCCACCGGCCAGATTCCCAACGCGACGGCCCCGCTGGCAGAGATGCTGCGCCTCAACGGCTACAGCACAGCGGCCTTCGGCAAGTGGCACGAGACCGCTGCCTGGGAGGCGAGCGTCTCCGGCCCCTTCGATCGCTGGCCGACCCGCCAGGGCTTCGACAAGTTCTACGGCTTCATCGGCGGCGAAACCAATCAATGGGCGCCCTTCCTTTACGACGGCGTCACCCAGGTCGAACTGCCGAACGATCCGAAGTACCATTTCATGACCGACATGACGGACAAGGCGGCGGCTTGGATCAAATATCAGAAAGCCCTGACGCCTGAAAAGCCGGTGTTCGTCTACTTCGCGCCCGGGGCCACGCACGCGCCGCACCATGTGCCCAAGGAATGGATCAGCAAGTGGAAGGGCAAGTTCGACCAGGGCTGGGACAAGCTGCGGGAAGAAACGCTCGCGCGCCAGATCAAGATGGGCATCGTTCCGCCGGGAACCAGGCTGGCTACGAAGCCGCCGGCGATCAAGGACTGGGACAAGCTCTCGGTGGACGAGAAGCGGCTTTTCACCCGTCAGGCCGAGGTCTTTGCCGCGTTCGTCGAATTCACCGATCACGAGATCGGCCGGATGCTCGAGGCGTTCGAAGCGACCGGGGAAGCCGACAACACCCTCGTCTTCTACATCGCCGGCGACAACGGCACGAGCGGCGAAGGCGGCGAGAACGGTATGTTCAACGAGTACACCTACTTCAATGGAGTGCAGGAGAAGGTCGAAGACATGCTGAAGCACATCGACCAATGGGGCGGGCCCGAGACCTATCCGCACATGGCAGCCGGCTGGGCGGTGGCTCTGGATGCCCCGTTCGGCTGGATGAAGCAAGTGGCCTCAGACTTCGGCGGCACCCGTAACGGTATGGTGGTGCACTGGCCCAAGGGGATCAAGGCGAAGAACGGGGTCCGCACCCAGTTCAGTCACGTGATCGACATCGCACCGACGGTACTGCAAGCGGCAAACCTCCCGGAGCCCAAGATCGTCAACGGCACACCACAGATCCCGATGGAAGGTAAGAGCCTCAAGTACTCCTTCGAGAACGCCAAGGCGAAGGAGCGCCACACCACGCAGTACTTCGAGATCGCCGGCAACCGCGCCATCTATCATGACGGCTGGTTCGCGCGCACCATTCACCGCGCGCCGTGGGAATACAAGCCGCGCCGCGCACTCCAGGACGATGTTTGGGAGCTGTACGACGTACGCTCGGATTTCGGTTTGGCTAACGATCTGGCCGCAAAGAATCCGAAAAAGATTGCGGAGATGAAAGCGGTTTTCATGAAGGAAGCAGAAAAATACCACGTGCTGCCTGTCGACGACCGGGTACTGGAGCGGATGGATGCCCGGTTGGTAAGCCGTCCCGACCTGATGGCCGGGCGCACCTCGCTGACGCTCGCCGAAGGCATGACCGGCATGCTGGAGAGCGTCTTCATCAACGTGAAGAACAGGTCCAAGACCATTACCGCCGAGATCGAAGTGCCGCAGAGCGGCGTCAACGGCACGGTCATCACGCAGGGCGGACGTTTCGGCGGCTGGTCGCTGTACGTCAAGGATGGCGTGCCCGCCTACGATTACAACTTCCTCGGCCTGCAGCGTACCTCGATTGCGGCCAGCGGCAAGCTCGCTCCTGGCAAGGCCACCCTCCGTTTCGAGTTCGCTTACGACGGCGGCGGCACCGGCAAGGGCGGTATGGGAACCCTGTTCGTAAACAACGAGAAGGTTGCGGAGCGGCGCATCGAGCAGACGCAGGCGGGATTTTTTTCCGCGGATGAGACCGCCGATGTGGGCATCGACCTCGGCACGCCGGTGGTCGAGTCCATCGGCGCCGAGGCCAAGTCGCGCTTCACCGGGCGGATTCCCAAACTCACCGTCGAGGTGCGCGATGTCCCCGCGCCGGCGGCGGCGAAGTAGTTAACGGGAAGTGACCAGTGCACAGTGATCAGTGATCGGTGAAAATCAGTAACGGTGATCAGTAAACGAGGATCAGGCGGAGTAGATGGGTTTCAGGTTTCGGGTGTCAGGGGTAGAGAGGGCAGCCTTCCGACACCTGACACCTGGCATCCCGAAACCTCGCCATCCCGGCGCACAGGTTTAGCTTTTTGCCGGCGGTGATTCCGGAAAAGCGCAGAGAAAGGATTTGGAAAGAGCCAACCTGCTCATGAACCAACCGGCATACTTGTTCGTTCGTTTCTTATTCGTCGTTATGGTCTTCACCGCTCCAGTCGAGGCGGCGGATGCGCCGACGGGGACACCGTACACAGGCGGCATCTGGGCGCGTTCTACATTGAGCGGCGACTGGGGTGGGTTGCGCAACGAACTAGCGGCGAAGGGCGTCACCCTCGGCACCGGTTGGCAGTACGGCGGCGGGCGCGGCGACATCATCCTGAATCTAGACACAGGGAAACTCGGGCTCTGGCCCGGCGGTTTTCTGAACGTGGAAGCGGAAGGCAACTTCGTTCCCGACGACCAGTTGCGAAAGACGACCAACGGCCGGACCGGCTCGCTCATGTTCGTCAACAACAGCCAGATCTTTCCAACTCCCTCAGGGGACAACTTCAATCTGCCGGCGTTGAACTTTACACAATTCCTTTCGCCTTACTTCGGCTTTACGATCGGCAAACATGCCACGGTCACGGCCACTTCCGGCGATATGAACGAGTTTGCCCACGGAAAGGGCGACACTCAGTTCATGAACATGGCTTTAAATCTCAATCCGATCATCGCATTGACGGTGCCCTACTCGACCCTGGGGACCGGCATCATCGCCTTTCCGACGAAAGATCCCAACCAGGCAATCGTCAGCTTGATGGTGATGTCCTCGACCGGCAAGGCGAGCACCAGCGGTTTCGAGGATCTGAACGACGACAATCTGACCTTTGCCGGCGAAGGGCGGATGAGAACGGATTTCTTGAGTATGACCGGGCACCAGCTTTTCGGGTTCACTTACTCGAACCGCAAATTCACTTCCATCGATCAGAATGCGCGCTTCATCTTCGAGAACGGCGCCTTCGAAGGAAAAAAGGGCTCGTGGAACATTCATTATAACTTCGACCAGTACCTGTACGAGCCCAAGAAGGGCTCCGGCGAAGGGGTCGGCATCTTCGGCCGCTTCGGCGCGTCCGACGGCAACCCCAACTTCATGCACTTTTTCTATAGCCTCGGGATTGGCGGGAAGGGCGTCATTCCCACTCGCGAGCGCGATCGCTTCGGCCTGGGTTTTTACTACATCGATGTGAAGAATCCTCATCTGCAAGGTGTGTTTCGGGACAGGAAGCTGTTGCGCGACGAGTACGGCTTCGAGGCTTTTTACAATGTTGTTGTAACGCCCTGGCTGCTGCTGACGCCGGATATTCAGATCGTGCGCGGCGCGCAGAAGGAACAATTCACCATCGGCAACCTTCCCGGACCCTTGGGACTGCCTTTCATCGCCAGCCGCAAAAGTGTCGGCATGGCGACGATCCTAGGTTTGCGGATGCAGATGGTGTTCTAAGAAGGGCGAGGGACGAGTGTCGTGGGTCGAGCGCGAGAAGAGTTAAAGATGAACGCACTTCAGGTGCGACGGAACACGGAGAACGGGAATACTTTGGCTCGAATATCAAGGCCTTCAGAAGAGAGATAACCCAGATGAAACTTTCGAAAGCCTCGATAGCGTTGACGATGGTGATGACAACCGGGCCGGCAGGGACGCTCCTGGCACAACATTGGGGTTACGAGGGGGAAGCTGGTCCGCAAAACTGGGGCAAGCTGGATGCGAAGTTTGCAATGTGTGCCAGCGGCAAAAATCAGTCGCCGATCGATCTCAGCGGATTTGTCGAGGCGGACTTGAAGCCGCTGAAGCTCGACTACAAAGCCGGCAGCGCCGAGATCCTTAACAACGGACATACCGTACAGGTCAACTATGCGCCGGGAAGTTCGCTCGCCGTGGACAGCCGCGCTTTTGACTTGAAGCAGTTCCACTTTCATTCGCCGAGTGAAAACAAGATGAACGGCAAACAATTTCCGCTCGAAGGCCATCTGGTGCACGCGGACAAAGACGGCAATCTCGCAGTGGTGGCGGTGATGTTCCAGGAAGGCGCCGCGAACGCGCTACTCACCAGGCTGTGGGAGAAGATGCCCAACAAGGCCGGGGAGAAGAGCACGCTTCCAACCGGACTGAGCGTGTCGCAACTGCTGCCGAAGGAACGTGATTATTATCGCTTCAACGGATCGCTCACGACGCCGCCGTGCAGCGAAGGGGTACGTTGGTTCGTCATGAAAAAGCCGGCCACCGCGTCCAAGGCGCAGATCGAGCAATTCTTCAAGGCGGTCGGCGTCGCCAACAACCGACCGATACAGGCGACAAACGCGCGCGCAGTCCTGCAATAGAGCTGAGACTCAGTAGAAAGAAAAACCGATGGAACATTGTTGTTATCAAAATTGTTTCCAAACCAATTCTTATTTTAGAAGGGAGAGGATGGCGTAGACGTTCTCGTTCAGGTGAAACACTGTGATTTCCTCGCCGAAAGTCGTGGCCGGTAGCGTGACGTACTATCAATGCGGCTCAACCTGGTATAAGCCTACGTATCAATCGAGCCAGATGACTTACATCGTCGTTAAGCCTCCCCAAATGACGACCATCGTTGTGCAGTAAAATTGGCCGAATCGATCAAGACGGCGCCGAGGTAGAATGATCGTGGCGGAAGTCAGCTTGGACTCGATCGTAACGATTGGAGCCGGACTAAGCATATGTTCCACGCCGGCGCTGTATCCAATCCTTGTCCTGAACCATCTCAGCGGCCTGCCGAAGGATACGAAATCACTTTGCGGAACATCCGGCAGTTGCACCATTGAGCGTTAAAAGGCATTTCGCCTCAGTTTGGCTGATCGGCGCGATAGCGCTCGTAACTTTAGGCTTTGAGGCTCATGCCCAGGATCTCGAACCAAGGGCGTATGCCAATACTCCGGTAGGACTGAACTTCCTGATCGGAGGATATGTATACTCTAAAGGCACCGTCGGCACAGATCCATCGGTGCCACTCACAGATACCGAAGTTAAGCTTAACAGCGCTGTCCTGGCTTACGTGCGCACCTTGGATCTGTGGGGCAGGTCGGGGAAGATCGACCTTATCATTCCCTACACATGGGCAGATGGAAGCGCCAAGCTAGCCGGCCAAGGGCGCACGCGGAAGGTTTCGGGATTCAATGATCCGAGATTAAGATTTTCGATGTTGCTGTACGGCGCGCCTGCGCTATCGCTCGAAGACTTTCGCGACTACAAGCCGGATGTCATTATTGGCACCAGCTTCGACCTAACTCCCCCGCTCGGACAGTACGATTCCGATAAGCTCCTGAACATTGGCACCAACCGTTGGTCCTTCAAGCCGGAAGTTGGCATCTCAAAGACCTTGGGCCCGGTGACCCTGGAGCTCGCTACCGGTGTGCGTTTCTATACCGATAACAACGATTTTCTCGACGGCAGAAGCCTCGAAGTCAACCCACTCTATTCTGTGCAGGCGCATCTGATTTACTCGATCACGCCCGGTATTTGGCTAGGGCTTGATGGCCTTTACTATACCGGCGGACGCGGGACCATCGAAGGTCGAAAAGGCGAAAGTCTCGAGGATGCGCGGATCGGCCTTACGCTTGCTCTGCCGATTAATCGGTACAACTCGGTCAAGCTCTACGGTAGCACCGATGTGTACTCGAAGACCGGGGCCGATGCCGACGTGCTCGGGATTGTCTGGCAATTCCGTTGGGGTGGAGGGCTTTAGATATAGGTCGTCGGAACCGTATTGGACCAATATACAGAGCCGCTGAGGCCAGCGAAGACATGGCCGAGCAAGTGGCGAATCCGATCGCGGCGCTCATCAGCGTGAAAATCTGACCAATAAGTAAGATAGGAGAAGCGATGGCAAAAAGGAAATCACTTTTTAATTCAGCCAAAAGTATCAAACGCCGTGAGTTCATAAAGATCGCGGTAACTGCGGCCGCCGCCGTTGCTGTCCCGGTGCTGGCGCAGGTGCAGACTGACGTCGGCACTCTCGATAAGGAGCAAGCTGCCAAATCATTCCCAAGCAAACCTCCATACTCGCCGTATGCGGGACGCGACTTTCCGACCCGCCCTTTGTTCGGCGATACGCACACGCACACGTCCTTTTCGATGGATGCGGGCGCGTTCGGCGCCCGGCTCGGTCCGGCCGAGGCCTATCGGTTTGCCAAGGGACAGGAGGTCGTCGCTTCCAGCGGGCAACGCGCGAAGCTTTCGCGTCCGCTCGACTTCATGGTCGTCGCCGATCATTCCGACAATATGGGATTTTTTCCGGATCTGTTGGCGGGCAAACCTGAGATGCTCGCCGATCCTACCGGTCGTAAGTGGTACGATATGATTCAGTCGGGCAAGGGAGCGGAAGCCGCTGTCGAGATCATCGTGGCATTTTCCCAAGGCACCTTCCCGAAAAAGCTGATGTATTTCCCAGGCACGTCGGCTTACCGCAGCGCATGGCGCGAAACCATCAAGGCCGCGGAGGACGCCAACGAGCCGGGACGATTTAGTGCTTTTATCGGCTTCGAGTGGACGTCAAACACCGGCGGCAACAACCTTCATCGCAACATCATCTTTCGCGAGAACGGAGCGAAAGCCGCCCTGGTCGAACCGTACACAACCATAAAGCCGCTCGGCAGCGACAATCCCCGCGACCTGTGGAAATGGATGGCCGCAGCGGAAGAAAAAACCGGCAGCGAAATGCTCGCGCTGGCGCACAACGGCAATCTCAGCAATGGCCGCATGTTTCCGATCATCGAATCCTTCAGTGGAAATAAGATCGACCGTGCCTACGCCGACGGCCGCACCCGCTGGGAGCCGCTCTACGAAGTAACGCAGATCAAAGGCGACGGCGAGACGCATCCGTTCCTCTCGCCCAACGACGAGTTCGCCAACTTCGAGCGCTGGGACAAGGGCAATCTCGATCTCAGCGAACCGAAGAAGCCCGAGATGCTCGAATTCGAATACGCGCGCTCGGCGCTCAAGAACGGCCTTAAACTGGAATCCGAGCTCGGTGTCAATCCTTACAAGTTCGGACTCGTCGGCAGCACCGACGCGCACACCGGGCTTGCCGCGGTCGAAGAAGACAATTTCTTCGGCAAGACATCGAGCTCCGAGCCCGGCGCTGACCGCGCCTCGCATCCTTTTATTAAAGCTCCCAGCGGCGCGATGATCATGGGCTGGGAGCAGACCGCTTCCGGCTACGCCGCGGTCTGGGCCACCGAAAATACTCGCGCCGCGATCTTCGATGCCATGAAGCGCCGCGAAGTTTACGGGACCACAGGTCCGCGTATGCTCGTGCGCTTCTTCGGCGGATTCGATTTCGAGGCAAGAGACGCGCAGAACCGCTTGCCGGCGAAAATCGGTTACACCAAGGGCGTGCCGATGGGCGGCGACTTGTCGAACGCACCCAAAGGCAAGTCTCCGACGTTTCTCGCCGCGGCCCTGAAGGATCCGATCGGCGCCAACCTCGATCGCTATCAAATCATCAAAGGTTGGCTCGATGCCAAGGGGCAACTCCATGAAAAGATCTATGACGTCGCCTGGTCGGCGGGCCGCAAAGCGGATCCGAAAACCGGCAAGCTGCCCTCCGTGGGCAACACCGTAGATGTCGAGAACGCGACTTGGACCAATACGATCGGCGCAACCGAGTTGATCGCGGTGTGGAGAGATCCGGACTTCGATCCGGCGCAGCGCGCCTTTTACTACGGTCGCGTCATCGAGATCCCAACGCCGCGCTGGACCGCCTACGACGCGAAATATTTCGGCGTTAAAATGCCGAAGGAAGTTCCCATGACTACGACCGAGCGCGCCTACACATCGCCGATCTGGTATGCGCCGGGAGCCTGAGCCATGGAAGGGTCGAGTGACGAGTGTCGAGGGTCAGGAAAAGAAGTGTCGAGGAGTGTGTGTCGAGTGAAGAACCACAAGAACAATGAGTCAGATCGCACTTCTCGATATCGGCGAGTTCGGCTCGCGAAACTCGAGGCGCTATGAGCGATGCAGCTGCTAACCAAGGATGTAGTACAGCAACGGATCAGAGATTTGTCTTAAAGGCGTCACCCCCGAATGTTTCAATCGGGGGTCCAGTCCAAATTTAACCTGGATTCCCGCTTAAAGCATGCTGGAATGACGCAGTCTGGACGCAGCAGGCTGCGGGAAATCGTCCGCAGCGAATGAAGGGATGAGACAAAAGTGAAAAGGCACGCAACATTGTCGAGTGACGAGTACCGAGAGACCCTCGGACGCTTTCTGCGCGAACCGCTGGTGCATTTCCTGCTGCTTGGCGCATTGATTTTCGGGGCCTTCAAATTCATTTCCAGTGAGACAATCGAGCCGGGCAAGATCCTCATTACTCAAGGCCGGATCGAGTCGCTCGAGATCGCTTTCAGCCGCACTTGGCGGCGGCCGCCGACTGCAAGCGAATTGGAAGGGTTGATCCGCGACTACGTTCGCGAAGAAGTTTTCGCCCGGGAAGCGGTCGCCCTCGGCCTCGACAAAGACGACACAATCATACGGCGGCGGCTGCGCCAGAAGCTCGAGTTTGTCTCTGAAGACGTCGCCGCCCACGCCGAGCCGAGCGACGAGCAGTTACGCGAGTATTTGAAAGCACATGCAGACGCGTTTCGCGGCGATCGGCGGTTCACTTTCAAGCAAGTCTATCTCAATTCGCAGCAGCGCGGCACAAATCTCCGCCGAGATGCGTCGCAGCTGCTCGCGCAGCTTCGTCGATCGGGAGGTCAAACCGACATTTCAACACTCGGTGATTCCCTCTTGCTCGAAAACGGATTTAAAGGAATAGCGGCCGCCGAAGTGGTGAAGCAATTCGGGGAACAGTTTGCAGCCACGCTCGTCGAGATGCCGGTTGGCCAATGGCATGGCCCGATCGAGTCCGGCTTCGGCGTGCATCTGGTTCTGATAATCGACCGCACCGATAGCTCCTTGCCGGCTCTGGACGATGTGCGCGCCGCAGTGCGTCGCGAGTGGATCAACGCGCGTCGCCTGGAAGCCAACGAGAAGTTCTATCGAACCTTGCTGCAGCGCTACACCGTCACGATCGAACGCCCGCAGGCAGCGAAGGACACGGATGCGAACCAAGTGGCGAAGACAGCGTCAAGCCGCTGATCGGGACGATACGGGCTGCGGGATACGGGATACGGGATTTTCTATCTCGCATCTCGATTCCCGAATCACGCATCAGGCTTTAGGAGAAAAGATTGAGCTATAAGACACTTGAGGTGTGGCAACTGGCAAGGGACGTCTCAATCGGCGTGCATCGGATGACCATTGATCTGCTGCCAAAGTTCGAGATGTACGAGGAAGGCTCTCAGATCCGCCGGTCCTCCAAGTCAATCAGGTCAAACATCGTCGAGGGCTATGGTCGCCGTCGCTACAAGCAGGACTTCATCAGGTTTCTAACGTATGCCCATGCTTCCTGCGATGAAACGATCGCCGATTTGGAGACATTGCAGGAAACTGGTTCATTGAAAGATGAATCGTTGTTTAAGCAACTCCATGATCAACTGGACCGGCTGGGCGGCAAACTGAATCTGTTTATCCAGAGCGTCGAATCGCAACACCTGTCGGTCCGCGAAGAAGGTGTGCAGTACACGGTGCGGGAGGAAACCGAATGAAAGTCGTATCCCGCGTCTCGTATCTCGTAACTCGCATCGTATTCTTCTGTCAGCTCGCCGCGTTTGCGCCCAGCGTATTCGCTCACGAAGTGCGCCCGGCTTATCTGGAGCTGCATCAAACCGGCGCCGAAACATACGATGTGCTGTGGAAAGTGCCGGGACAAGGAGAAGACCTGCGTCTGGGACTCTATGTGCAATTACCGGAGAGCTGCTCGAACCTGATTCAACCGCGCGGTGCTTTCGCCGCCAACGCGTATACCGAGCGCTGGAGTGTCCAATGCGCCGGAGGCTTGAGCGGCGGCACGATCCGCATCGCGGGTCTTTCGGCAACCTTGACCGATGTTTTGGTGCGGATAGAGCGGGTCGAAGGTTCGTCCCAAATCATTCGTCTCACGCCGGCGATTCCCTCATTCGTCGTCGAAGCCGCTCCCAGCCGGATGGAAATCGTCCGCACATATCTCTTTCTCGGCATCGAGCACATTGTAACCGGTGTGGACCACCTGCTGTTCGTGCTCGGCCTCCTGCTGCTGGTGCGCGGGTTCGGCAAGATGGTCAAAACCGTGAGTGCCTTTACCGTTGCGCACAGCGTGACACTAGCCTTGGCCACTCTTGGATTTGTTCACGTTCCGTCGCTGCCTGTGGAGGCGGTGATCGCCCTGAGCATCGTCTTCGTCGCCAAAGAAATTCTCCGTAGCCACAGTAGGACTCCGTCCAGCGAGCCTAACCTTACAGAGCGTCAGCCGTGGCTCGTCGCATTCTCGTTCGGATTATTGCACGGCTTGGGATTCGCCGGCGGATTGAGCGAGGTGGGATTGCCGGAAGGAATCGCCGTTGCGACCGCAATCTCTGGCCTGGCTGCGGTTGCTGCCACCGTACGCAATTGGCGGCACGGCTATGTTTTGGCTGATTGAACGGCTAGCGGCATTTTAAACCGCGAAAAATCAAGATCGTCGCGGGAAGATTGGCGAGTGACAATGGCGTTACTGTTCTTTAGTACTCGGCCTTGACATCCGACGCTTGGTATTTGCCTCATGTGAAGACACGACGAATGTCGAGGGAAGGGATATGAATCGGGGATTCGCGTGGTCACGCGAAGGGGTTCAGTATCTTGACGCCAAGCTTGTTAAAATCGCGGTTGTTCCGCATGGCAACGGTGAGATCGTGTTGAAGCGCCGTGGCAGCGATCATGCTGGGCACGGGCTTTGTCGGCTCGCTGAGCACGTTGGCATCGACCAGGTAGGTCACGCGAGTCTTGGCACCTTGATGTCGTCGGTCGTCTGCTTGCGATCCAACGGCTTGAACCAACCTTTAACCGGACAGGCGAGCAGCAGCTTCACGAGGCCTTCAATACGCCGCCCCTCCTTTCGTTTCAACCGGTATTCGCCGCGGTCGATACGTTCGACCTCGAACTCTTGACCCGATTCGATGCCATGCCGCTGGCGGATTTCCGCTGGCAGAATAATCTGGCCTTTCGAGGAAACCGTGGTTTTCATGTTGAGTAAGATAACGTCTTACCTGCTCACGGTCAACCCGATCCTCGACACGCGACACTCGACCCCGAGCCAGTAATCCCTTGCCTGCATCGCCGCGAGATATTGGACAGTACGGGTCAGAAATTGACCTGCAAGCGAAATCGCCGCAATACCGTCCTAAACACCGACTCATCTCGTCAACGTTCGTCTACTCCCTGTAACGTGAGTTACGCGTGCGCT
>JAJONK010000588.1 GCA_021323355.1 Deltaproteobacteria bacterium | reverse complement strand
AAAGTTTTGCCGGTTTCTGCGTCATTGCGTTCTCCTCGCTACTGGGCGACGGTTGGTTTTCTGCGATCCCTTTCACTGGGTTCGATCATAGCGGCGCCGCGTCATGATCAAGCGCGCTTTTTTGAACTGCTTCCGTAAATCGCTAGATCGATCGCGTCCTGCCAGCAGCCGCAGAATCCTGCGCAGCACATCACGACGACGCTTCGATCTCGCGAATTCGCTGCACCTTATCCACGTCGAGGACGGGTGATAATGCCGTCACCGCGATTTCTCGTACGCGCCGTGCGCGCGATCAACCTGGTGATTTCGTCACAGCGCTCTTCCGGGCAAACTACTTCGAGCTTCAGTGCCGCCGGCAAATGATGAATTTCGAATGGACCGGTCGAATAAAGAAACGTCGGCCGTTCACTGCGTATTCCATGCACCTGATAACAGGTAATTCCCCCGATGCCGACGTTGTACAAATCGCGCATAACCTCGGCGGAGCATTCGGTGCGGATGTAAGCGATGATCATCTTCATGATTCACCCCTCTCCTCTGGAAAAACTCGTGCCGTGTCGCCAGCAGCGAAAACTCCGGAAAAGCATTGCCGGGGCTGCGGAGGCTCCTCTACAAAGTTGGAACGACAGGCAACGGATGAAGCTGCGATCGAAAATTCGAAATTCGAATACCGAAATCCGAAACAATTTTCAAAATTCCAAAAGTTCAAATCCAAACTCAACGGCGAATGAATCTCGTTTGAAACATTCGGTCTTTGGTCATACTGACATTGTTTTGAGCTTCGAGCTTCGGATTTCGTGCTTAGAACCCTAGTTTCGAATCGGCGCTTCGACGCCTGCCTCGATGTTGTCGCCTTCCGTGGAATCCAAGTGGCCGGCCATCTGTTTGTTTCCCCAGGTCCAGCCGCGGATCTCGGGCGCGTCCTCGCCGTGCTCGTAGATGTATTCCTTGTGATCGATAAGCGCATCGCGGATCGCTTGCTTGGCGTAGGCTGCCCGCGCGCCCAACTGCGGCAGCCGATCGATCACGTCTTGCACGAGATGATAACGATCCAAATCGTTGAGCACGCACATGTCAAACGGCGTAGTCGTGGTGCCTTCTTCCTTGTAGCCGCGCACGTGCAAATTGTCGTGATTAGTGCGCCGGTAGGTCAGGCGATGGATCAGCCAGGGGTAGCCGTGAAAAGCAAAGATGATCGGTTTGTCCTTGGTGAACAGCGCGTCAAAATCTTTGTCGCTCAAACCGTGCGGGTGCTCGTGGGGCGATTGCAAGGTCATCAGGTTGACTACGTTAATGACACGAATTTTTAGCTCCGGCAGATGCCGCTGCATCAGCTCCACCGCTGCGAGAGTTTCCAGAGTCGGCACATCGCCGCAGCAGGCCATCACCACGTCGGGCTCATCGCCGCGGTCGTTGCTCGCCCATTCCCATATGCCGATCCCAGCAGTGCAGTGCTTGACTGCCTGGTCCATGTTAAGCCACTGCGGCGCCGGCTGTTTGCCGGCGATGATGACATTCACATAGTTGCGGCTACGAAGACAGTGATCCGTAACCGAAAGCAGGCAGTTCGCGTCCGGCGGTAGATAGACCCGCACGACCTCGGCTTTTTTATTGACCAC
This sequence comes from Deltaproteobacteria bacterium, assembly GCA_021323355.1. GTDB lineage: Bacteria > Desulfobacterota > Binatia > UBA9968 > UBA9968 > WHTF01. Next base: position 1,961 of record JAJONK010000588.1, on the reverse strand, counting down.
GTGATCGATGAATCCCGGATCCTGATGACTAAAGCCATTGTGGTCCTGTCGCCACACATGAGAGGACAATAAATAGTTGAGCGATGCGATGGGCCTGCGCCACGGGATGTCGTTGCATACCTTCAACCATTTAGCGTGCTGGTTGAACATCGAGTCGATAATATGAATGAAAGCCTCATAACACGAGAAGAAACCGTGCCGTCCCGTCAGAAGGTAGCCCTCGAGCCAACCCTGGCACTGGTGCTCGCTCAGCATCTCCATTACCCGACCATCGGGCGCGAGCTTGTCATCGTACTCGAAACGCTCCGCGTTCCAGGCGCGGTTAGTCACCTCGAGTACGTCCTGCCAGCGGTTCGAATTATTTTCGTCCGGGCTGAACAGGCGAAAATTCTTGCTCTCGAGATTGAGCTTCATCACGTCGCGCAGGTATCGGCCTTGAACCCGGGTGGCTTCAGCTGTTTCCGACCCCGGTTCTGATACTTCTACTTCGTAAGTTCGAAAGCGCTCATGCGCCGCTCGCCTTTTGGCGCCAGCGCGGCGATTTCGCTCTTCAATCGTCCACCTTCATCGAACAGCTCTTCGGGCTTGTAACTCTTCATCCATTGTTCGAGAATCTTTACGTGAGCGGGATTGCTGTGCATTTCGCCCATGGGAACCTGATGGGAGCGCCAGTAATCTTCCGTGCGCTTGCCGTCGATCTCCTTTGGACACGTCCAGCCTTTCGGGCTACGCAACACGATCATGGGCCAGCGCGGCCGGTTTCCACTCCCCTTACTGCCTCTTGCTTCACTCTGGATCTGTTTAATCTCATCAATGACCCGGTCCAGGGTAGCGGCCATCAGTTGATGCATCTTTTCCGGTTCATGCCCTTCGACGAAATAGGGCGTGTAGCCATAGCCGCGAAACAGTTGCTCCAGCTCCTCGTAACTGATCCGCGCCAGCACCGTGGGACTGGCGATCTTATAACCGTTTAGGTGCAAGATCGGCAGCACCGCGCCGTCGTTGGCCGGGTTCAAGAATTTGTTCGAATGCCAGCTCGTCGCCAATGCGCCGGTTTCCGCTTCGCCATCACCGATGACGCAAGCGACGATCAGATCAGGATTGTCGAAGGCAGCGCCATAAGCATGCGCAAGGGAATAGCCCAATTCGCCACCCTCATTGATCGATCCGGGAGTTTCGGGGGCCACATGGCTGGGTATCCCGCCTGGAAACGAGAATTGCTTGAACAGCTTCTTCATTCCTTCCGCATCGGTTGAAATGTGAGGATAAACTTCGCTGTAGGTTCCCTCCAGATAAGCGTTGGCGACTAAAGCGGGTCCGCCATGCCCCGGGCCCGTGATGTAAATCATGTCCAGGTCGCGCGCCTTGATGACCCGATTGAGATGAGCATAGATAAAATTCAAAATCTGTCCCACCGATAAATAATTCGCTGCGCGCCAGTAGGCATCCAGCAGCTTCAACTGCTCCTTGGATAGTGTATCCGCCATAATGTTCTCCTCTCCAATTAACTTAGCCGACAGAGCCGTCAGCGCAATGGAGCTTCCTTCAATTTTCAAGAACGGCACACAGGATTAAACTGTCGGGTCCATGGTACTTCCCATCCGGCATAGCTTCGTCTCATTCGTTGTCATCGAGTAATCGCGGGGAGATTCATGCGGCCTGAGATTTTTCCTGTAGGTCGAAGATCCAGATACACTCCTACTCCCAAGCGCATGAAGTTGCCGCTCAATCCGGCCCAAAATGAAATAACGCGCATCCGGTTTCTGTTTACAAGCAACCGCAATCAGGAGTAGTATCCGGCGCAAATGGTGCGAATCTTATCGTTGCTAATTTCGCTTCTGCTTGCCTCCAGCGCATGGGCCAATCCCTATCTGGCCAAACCAGGGGAAAAGCCTCTTTCAATGCGCGTATCCACGTGTGCGGTGTCCGGCGGTTTCGTGCATCTCTACACCGCGCTGGAT
>JAJONK010000086.1 GCA_021323355.1 Deltaproteobacteria bacterium | reverse complement strand
AAAACCGTCCGCATCATCGTCGGCACTTCGGCCGGCGGCGGCTTCGACACCTACACACGCACCTTGGCGCGCCACTTCGGCAAACATATTCCGGGACAGCCCGCGGTCGTAGTGGAAAACATGCCGGGAGCCGGCCACCTGATTGCCGCCAATCATATGTATAACGTTGCAAAACCGGATGGCTTGACGATCGGTCATTTTCATGGAGGCTGGTTTCTCCATCAGCTCTTCAAGCGCCCCGGACTCGAATTCGAGGCAACGAAATATGAATTTCTCGGATCGCCGATCCGGGAAACCCGCGCTTGCGCCCTCACCAAGGCAAGCGGTATCACCAGCGTAGAGCGGTGGCTGGCGGCCAAAACGCCGGTGAAGATCGGCGGTATTGGCGGCGGCGCCCCCGACGACATCGCGCGTATGCTTGCGGCGACCACCGCGCTACCCATCCAACTCGTTGCCGGTTACAAAGGGACATCGGAGATTCGGCTGGCGGCCGAGAGCGGCGAGCTCGCCGGCGGCTGCTGGACGTGGGATTCGATTCGCTCGACGTGGAATAAAGGGGTCCAGAGCGGTGAGGCGGTCGTCGTACTCCAGGTCGTATCCAAACCACACCGCGACCTGCCCAATGTACCGCTGGCCCAAAGTCTCGCTAAATCGGATGAAGCGCGCCAGCTGCTCAAGGCTGGCATCGAGGACGCCGCGGAGTTCTATCGTCCCTACGTGGCGCCGCCGCGCACTCCCAAGCAGCGCGTCGAGATTTTGCGTCAAGCTTTCGACGCCACGATGAAAGACGGCGAATTTCTCGCGGATGCAAAAAAAGCTAATCTCGAAATTGAACCGATTACCGGGCAGGAGATGGAACGGCTGGTATCGGGCATCTTCAAGCTTGATCCGGCATTGGCGGCCAAGCTCAAAAGCATTTTGAATCCAAGCTGACGCGCCATCGTTCACAAAAATATACGTTGTTTCCGGAGGATCTATGCAGAGATTACTGCTCGCGCTCTCGATTGTGTTTCTCGGCGCTTTCGCCGGCGAATCCAATCACACATTCGCGCAGGCAAATTTTTTTGAGGGCAAAGCCATCCGGTTAATCGTCGGCTTCACCGCAGGCGGCGGCTATGATGCTTACACCCGGACCCTCGCTCGTCATATGATGAAGCATATCCCCGGAAATCCCAGCGTGATCGTCGAAAATATGCCTGGCGCTGGCAGCATGATTTCAGCAAACTACACCTTTAAAGCCGCGCGGCCGGACGGGCTCACCATTGGCCATTTCATCGGCGGGCTCTTTCTTCAGCAACTGCTAGGCAAACCGGGTATCGAATTCGACGCCGCTAAGTTTCAGTTCGTCGGCGTTCCCGCACAGGACAACTTCGTTATCGGGCTAGCCAAGTCCACCGGGATCGCAGACGTCGAATCCTGGATGGCATCCAAGCAGGTGGTGAAATTCGGCGGGGTCGCCTCAGGCTCAGGCTCCGACGACTTCCCGAACATCCTAAAGGCGACGCTTGGCCTGCCGATTCAATTGGTTTCCGGCTACAAAGGCACGGCCGACGTTCGCCTGGCGTTCAACAGCGGCGAAGTTGCCGGCCTAAGCAACTCCTGGGAATCGACCAAGTCGACGTGGCGCAAGGAACTGGAAAGCGGCGATTTGAAGCTGGTACTTCAGGCAACGCTCAAGCCGCATCCCGAGCATCCGAAGCTGCCGATGGCGCTCAACTATGCCAAAACCGAAGAGGCGAAGAGACTGATCTCCACCGTGGCGCGCGTGCACGGCCCTACGGTGCGGCCGTACGTGTTGCCGCCCAACACACCGGCGGATCGAGTGCAGACACTGCGCAAGGCGTTCATGGCGACGATGAAAGATCCGGAGTTTCTCGCCGAAGCCAAAAAAGCCAACCTAGACATCAATCCCGAAGACGGCGCGACGCTCGAACAAAACGTCAGAGAGATTCTGCAGCTCGAGCCTGCTCTCGTCGCGAAGTTAAAAGAGTTTCTGAAGTAACCGGTTGCCAAGTCGCAGATACAAGGAAAACACTGCCGGCAACGGTTCTTCCGGCCAACAGCAATAGTTGCGGATATTTGCCGCGCACCAGACCATCGCGTGCGCTTGAGCTTCTTGAACGCCGTAGAGGAGGTCTCATGAAAATCACCGTGGACAGATCCAAGTGTGAAGGGTACGCAAGATGCGTCCAGGCGGCGCCTAAAGTTTTTCAGCTGGATAGCAAAATGATCGCTGAAGTTGTTGATCCCCAGGCCGATGGCGATGACAAGATTCTTCTTGCCGCCAGGCTCTGTCCGACCAAAGCAATCACATTGGAAGAGGAAGGCACGGGCAAGAAGCTGTTTCCAGAATGACCAGTCGCGGAGAAGTCTCACCTGTTTTGAAATGACACCTAGCCATCATCGTCGCCGGGACAACGCAACAAGGCCTGTGCTCTTATTGAGATCGGTCAGTGAGAATTGTGCGTTTAACGGTATCACCGACAATGCTCAGTTGATCGCTCAAGCTGAAGTGAAAACCCTGTCAGAGGAGTTTTTGCCGGCGCGCAATAACCCAACTCCGATGCGGGGAATGATAGTTTAAACCCATGCACACTCGGCGAGCTTCGGCAAACATTCACCGGCACACGGCCGGCCGTCGTTTGGGGGAACTGTGTCGCGCGCAAGCGAAGCCGTTGAGTATTTTACTGGCGTCGTGCGTGATGGTCGCGAGCAGCTACAGCAATTCCATACTCGGTTTTATCAATCAGTTCGCTTCAATTTACTCGTTCTGCTTCTTTGTCCTGCTGTTCGCGCTACTGCTGCGGAGAAAGCTCTTTCTTCTGAGCATTCCGCTCGCGCTTGGCGCATTAGCAGCGCTCAGCCGATTGAACGAACTCAAAATCTCCGCAGTTTCTTTGCCTATAACATTTTTCGACGTGAAAACGGTCATTGCCGACCCTCGAATTGTTGTCAATGCCGCCGGCATAGGCAATGACCTTTACAGAATCCTATTCATCACCGTAGGCGGACTCGTCGTTGCGCTCGTCGCATCTGCTTTCTACCAGCTAGCAGGCTACTCTTTTCTCAACCATCTGAAGGCGTCGCCCTCACGAGACGAGAAGGCCGGGCGATCCTGGTCTTTTGTTTTGAATGCCATTGCCCTTCTCCTTATCCTTATCGCTGCCCAGACTTGTCTCTCGAGGTATGGCAGATTCGTTCATGCGAACCTTAGTACGAAAGGAGTGAAATTATGGCAGGAACTTTGGTTTCCCTCGAGCCAGGTTGAACTATGCCAAAAACTAGGCGTTCTCGAATACCTGGCATTCTCCTATTTTGCGGCGGACGAGGGCGCGCATATCTTTCTCGGGCAGGGACATAGTCCCACTGTCCAGGAATTGCAATTAGCCGCTACCGAGTTCGTCAAGAAATCAGTTTCGCCGTCGAAAACGCTCTTGCCGAACATTGTATTTTTTCATGCGGAATCGACCTTCGATCCCAATCTCGCTTTCAGACTGTCTGCACGTGTCGAATTGCCGTTATGGTCCAAGCAAAGGGAGACCCGCGCACTTGGTCCTATGCGGGTGAACATCATTGGCGGCGGAAGCTGGGTCTCGGAGTTCGAGGTGCTCACCGGAGTGGACTCCAGGATCTTCGGATACCAGGGTTTCTACACGCATTACTACATCGCGCCAAAGGTGAAAAACTCCTTCGCAGAGTATCTGGCAAGGAAGGGATATAAGACGGCTGCGTTCTATCCTGTCGAAGGCAATTTCTATAACGCGGACAAGGCGTTCAAGTCCTACGGATTCAGAGAGTTTATTGACGGCCGGGCGCTCGGGTTGCCGGAGGACTGGGGACATCTCATTGACCGCGACATAATCAACGCCGTCATCAAGCAGGGTGCCTTCCAGAGTTCCGGTCCATTCTTTTACTTCATCGGTACCTCCGAGAATCACGGCCCGCACCCTTGCCAGTCGTTTCGGACCGAGAAGCAATTTTTCACAACCTTCTTCGCGCCGGTATTGTTCGAGGAACACTGTCAGCTGAATGAATATTTGCGCCGAGCTATTTCCACATCCGCTGCGTTTGAGCTCGTGCTGAAACAGCTAAAGGAAATCCAGAGACAGACCGGTAGGCCTTTCGTCTTGCTGGTCTATGGTGACCATCAACCCTGGTCGTTCACCGAGGGTATCTATTCCATACCGGGTGGGACTGCCACCGAAGACGGCTTCAAGCATCTCCTGAGAGTCCGAACCAAGGCCGATGGCTATCAGACCTTTTTTCACTTGTTGGCGTCCGACAATACGGTTATCCGGAGTCGATTCACGAGACCACCGCCGGTGTCGTTTCTTCCGAGCCTTGTGAGCGCGTTTGTAGCAACGTCCCACGACGACCTTTATCTTCCCATCAATTTTCTTGCTTACGCGAGCTGCGGCTCGGATATACGCGCCTCAGGTTGCGACCACTATGTGGAGATTGCGCGCTTGGCGAGGCACGCTCTGTTGACGGAACCGGCTCCTCCACCGGTTTTGCCCGTGGGAAATCCAGCCTTTCGGGACCCTCTGCGGGAACGGCCATTGACGCCCGTTTCCTTGCCATGACTTCGAATGGATTCTGCCAGAAACCACATTGCTCCTGGTAGGATAGGGTGATATGCATTCGACCTCGTGAAGCCGTAGCAGTAGATCAATGAAGCAGCTTACGTATCAAGGCAATTCGGACAGCAAGCGTCCATAGCCAGTTCGCGGAACGCGGACGTGAAGACGTTTCTGGATTTCCCAACATTGCGTGATCCCCGGATGGATTACCGGCACGCCTAAATCCTGCTCTAAGTCTTCGACGATATCGAGAATACGCAGCTTGCCACCTTGAAAGTAGATGCCGTCGGCTTGTTGATGGCGAAGAAACAAGCCTTTGGCTTGATAGTAAATATCCTTCGAGGAAAGTCTGCCGACTTCTTCCCACGGTCCGGGCAGCTTCTCGAGCTCGAGAACTTCAAAGCCGGCGTCTTTAAAATATCTTGCCACGATGCTGGTATCGTCGAAGTCATAGCCGATGCCGACAAACTTTTTGATCTTCAGAGCTTTCATCGCGGCGACCTGATTTGTGCCGGAAGTAAAAATAGGAATGCCGAATTGTCGCTCCCATCGTTGGATGATTTCCGCTTCGCCTTTGTAGCCCAGCAGCATGAAAGGTGGCGTGCCCGCCGGATGAATCAGATCGACTTTGTCTTCCGCCAACTCGGCGATCTTTTCCTCATACGCTGGTATCGCCGACTGAAACTCCTCGATCTTTCCATGCCGCACGTTGTTAAACAGCGGGATCACACCGATGCCGTCCGGCAGCATCTTGATTAATTCGACCAGTGAGCCAGAACCCTTGGTCGGTTTGATCATTCCAACCATTCCGCGCCAGCAATCGTAGGGCATACATATTTCTCCGAGTTTGTTAGAGTTCCGCCGCTTCGGCGGGACTGTTAAATTAGGCGCATCGGAGCGCTAAAAGGCTCACGGTTACTTGACAGCATTCCGAAGGCCATATTTAAACCGCATCAGTCGGCTCAGATGCCGCAGATAGTTGAACCGTTCGACTAGCGACAACTTGCTTTCGCCAAATTGCCGCTGCGCGAAACGTATCGGGACCTCTCTAATCATGGAGCAGGTGCATTTCACGATCAGCTCCAGCGCGATCTTGTAGCCTACCGGGCTAAGTGGAGCGGCCCTTTCGTAAACTGTTCTCCGAATCGCGAAAAAGCCCGACATAGGGTCCTTAACCGAGGTCAACGGCCGGGCAAGCGCGGTCGCTATTTTACTATTGACCCAACGCAATAACCCCCAGTGTTCGTCGGTGTTCCCCCCCGGAACATAGCGGCTGCCGAGCACAAAATCGACACCTGTTTCGTCGAGGCATTCTAAAATCGCCGGGATGGCCTCCGGCGGATGGCTCAAGTCAGCATCCAAGCAGATGAATGTCTCGCCATTCGCTTCGGAGAAACCGCGAATTACCGCCGAGCTAAGACCTCTTTCGCCCACTCGAGTTATGAGCCGAACAGGATACCCGAACTCGTTCAGTTCTCTGATAATTCGATCCGTTCCATCCCGGCTATCGTCATCCACAAAAATTATTTCATAGGATCCTTTGGCCTTCGACATTGCATCGCTGATTCGAATCAAAAGAGGGCGCAGATTTTCGACTTCGCGATACGTTGGGATGACAATGGTGACGCTGCAATTTTTTGCCGTATTCGATCTTTCACTCACCGGATCGTGCTCGAGTCTAGACGGCTTTTGTCTTCAGGACTCAATTGGGCTTGACACTTTTTGCGAGTCTCAGCTCGAAGATGCCAGCCGATTCCCACCAAGAGAAGCAGGCATGCCATCAGCGTACTCCCCGCCGCCTGCGCGGCCCGAAAAGCAGGTAAAGGAAATGTGAAACAGAGAAAGAAAACGCACGTGAAGAACCAGGTCCAGCTTCCGATCCTCTGCAAGGATCCCGGCGGCGCCTTCAACACGAGACGTAGGCCCATGACCAACGGATAGAGAAGCCATACAAAGAAGTATGTGAACGCAAGAGGCGTGAGAATCAGGATCAATAAAAGAAGCATGGCGTACTCAAGCGCATCCGAGGTGTTCGTCCGTTCACGGTAAGACGGCATGCAGAATATGTAAAACACGCACAGAGCCGTTCCAACCAACACGACCACGATCGTGACATATTTAAAATCTACGTCTGCAATATTAACGAACAGTTTCTGATCCTGCTTACGGTGAGCATTGACGGGACGGAGTAGCCGGTGGGCGACCGCCATCAGAGAGTGATTGGCCCAGCTAAATCCGCGCTGCTCACGCTGCGAGATCGACTGATTGTCGTAGCGGAACATTCCCCGAGTCCAGGTATTAAGATCCTCGAGGTTACGCTCAAAGCCGCGAAAGGGCGAAGGAAGCACGAGCAGCAACAAGAGCAAAAACACCAAAGTCGAAAGAGTAGCTTGCCAGTGTCTTCGATATATCAGGTAACCAATAGCGAGCACGGGAAAAGCCTTGATCGCGATGGCAAGCGCCACCAGGGCTCCGGCACTGAATTCCCTCCTCCTGCGCAAGCAGGCGAAAGCGCCAAGCATGAACGCCAGGAGAAGGAGGTTGGGTTGCCCGAGGAGGTAATTTTCTGTCACGTAGGGAAGAGAACAGACCCCTGGAAGCAGGTAAAATATAGGTTGAGCCCGAGCTGCGGAACCAGTGGCGAGGAAGACAGAAAGGAGCGAGGAAGCGACCCATGCAACGGAGTACAAGAGCACCAGAACAATGATCAGGGGCAGCTCGCCAAAATAACTCGGAATAGCGAAAAGCACCGCAGCCGCGGGAGGATACATAAATTGGAAAGTTCCGTCGCCTCTCGGCGCGTAAATATCGCCACCCTTCAGCACAGTCTGTCCCACCAAAAACCACTTGGCATAATCTTTAGTGCTGCCGCGGAAATAATTGTTGATTGCCAAAAACGCGAGAACCGCGATGGTGATTGCAAAGAAGACGGCGGCGGCTTTCGGGAGTTGCACTTTCATGCGCTCTCACTTTGATAATTCGGTCTGTGAAGTTTTACCCTTGCAATTCGTTTGATGGTGAGCGGAGGCGTGTCCGTGATAAAGCGGCAACGAGCGTTGTTCCAGATCCAAAGATCATAGCGACCGATCTATGGTCTCCCCCACCAATGGATTTAGCGAAAAACTATGGGGGAGATAGTGGCAAGTTATTTTGACGACTCGATCTGGTTTCAGCTTCATTGAATTGACCTTCCGGTCATACGCTGATGAGATCAGCATGAAAATCAAGAACTGTTTTGTGCAATCGGCAAATCGGAAATGTGGAACTTTTCGCGGACCTTCGAATCTTTGGATTTCAACTTGCGGTGTGAGTGCCGTTAGCGGTAAGCGGCGACTTCCTGAACGGCGTCAGTACATGTAAGTTCCGCAGTTGATATTGTAGGACTGTCCGGTTATGTATGCCGCCGCGTCACTGGCGAGAAAGAGAATCGGTCCGGCGATGTCTTCCGGCTCTAAAACGTGCGGCAATGGCGTAGAATGCAAGCGCTGCATGACTTCCTCTTCGGAGCGATGGCCACGCGGCATCGCCGTATTGGCGGAACCCGGACAGATCGCATTAACGGTGATCCCATCCGGTCCGAGCTCGCGCGCCAAAGATTTGATAATCCGGCCGCTTTTTTGCTCCCGCATGGCCGGCACGAACGCGCGACAGCAAAGAAAATTTCCGCCGAGATTGATATCGAGGGTGCGATCCCAATCCGCCTCGCTCATATCGACAACAGAAGATTTGAGATAGACACCGGCATCGTTGACCAGGATATCGACTCGACCAAATTCAGCGAAGGTTGCCTCGGCCAGTCTCTTCACAGAAGATTCGTCGGCAACATTGACTTCGAACCCTAACGCGTCGCCGCCAAGTATCTTCACCTCGTCGGCAACCGAACCTGCTTTTTCCGACTGCAAGTCGGCGACGACAACTTTTGCGCCCTCTCGCGCCATTCCCACGGCGATGGCGCGACCGATTCCTTGAGCCCCACCGGTTATCACTGCGACTTTGTTTTTAAGTCTCATGGCATCACCAGGCCGCCGTTGACGTGAAAGGTCTGTCCTGTGATTGCCGCGCTCTCCGGTGTGGTAAGAAAATAGTACATCTCGCCGAGATCGCCGGGTTGTCCGGTTCGCCCCAATGGAATCACCGGATACCAGCGCTCCTGGCGAGCGTCAGGAGATTCTTTTTCCATCACTCGCGGCGTATCCGTCGGGCCCGGCGCCACCGTATTAACGAGAATCCCGTCGGGCGCCAATTCCAGAGCGAGGCTCTTCGAGAAAGTAATAATCCCGGCTTTGGCCGCGGCGTAAGGCGCGCGCAGCGCCGAACCTGTCACTCCATAATTAGAAGCGGTATTGAGGATTCTCCCGCTCTTTTGCTTCTGCATAACCGGAGCTACTTCACGGCACATGAGGAATGTGCCTTTCAGATTACTGTCGATCACCTGCTTCCATTCGGCCCAGGTGAACTCCTCAACGCGCTTCGTGTAAATGCTACCGCCGGCGACATTCGCCAGCACGTCGATGCGGCCGTGGCGTGAATGGATCTCAGTAACCACCGCTTTGACTTCACGCGCTTGAGTGACATCAACAGAGTAAGCATCGGCCTTGCCGCGCGCGGCGAGGATTTCGTCCCTCACTTGATCCGCAGCCGCCCGGTCGTAATCGGCGACCGCCACGGTCATGCCCGCCTCCGCCAGACGATGAGCCACAGCGCCGCCAATTCCACCGCCGCCGCCGGTTATCAACGCTATTTGACCCATGCTTCTGCTACTTCAATATTGTTCGCGTGGCCATATTAGTGATCTGATGTTGGCGCAAGCACGTTCGAAATTTCCACCATCTCTTTGATGGAGCTGGTGAGATAGATTGTGGCAAGGTGGAGACACAACCGCATCTTGAGCAGCCCGTCCGCTCGTTTTTCACCACCCCGTTGTTCCGATTATCTATGCTGCTTTTAAATCCACCGTGCAGTGAGCACAGCGCGTGGCTTTAACCGGAATAGTCGATAAGCAGTACGGACACTCCTTTGCCGTGGGAGCCGTTTCCTGCCTTCTTTTCATGTTATTGATCATTCGGATCAGCAGGAAGATGACGAAGGCAATAATTAGGAAATAAATAATGTCATTGATGAAATTGCCATAGGCAATCACGGGGATGCCTTTCGCTTTGGCATCTTGCAATGACACGGGTACGCCCTTTGAACTGTCAAGCACATAGAACAAGCTACTGAAATCAACTTTGCCGAGCAGTAATCCTAGGGGCGGCATCAGTATGCCATCGACAAGAGACGTCACGATTTTTCCGAAGGCGGCGCCAATGATTACTGCCACTGCCAGATCGATAACGTTGCCGCGCGCGATAAATTCTTTGAATTCTTTCCACATGTTTATCTCCTCCTCAAGCCCGACAGGTTCCGATAAAATTCGTTGTTTCGTAAGTTGCACCGGATTTTAGGATAGGAACACTAACCAGCGCTTCGGAAGAAGTGGGGCCGTCCGCGTATTAACATTTATCCGAACCGCCCGATCGGATTTCGTAAATATATCCTTCAGGTGACGTAGCGGTGTCAAGAAGATTCTAACGCAGGCGCTTATGATGGTTCACCACCGCTGGAATAAATGGCCTCGATCTCAACGCGATATCTCTCCTCAATGGTCCGGCGATCTATCTTGATCTTTTGTAATGCCGTAATACTGCGAATCCGCGCGGGGAAGTCGTGTGATATGATGGTAATTTTGCGAATCTTCTCGTAACGATCCAGTTGAGTATTAATCAAGTCAACGCGCTGCCATAGCGCCGCTTCGACATCGCTGTCGCTCAAGGTCGACTCCACCCGACCAAGCTCGGCTGCTATACGGCGCCGCTCAGGCACCACCAAAGCAGCGATAAATGGTCGATGATCGCCCAGTAAAACCGCCTGCCGAACGAGTGAGTCATTTTCCAGCAGCGCTTCGATATTGGCCGGATTGATATTGGAGCCGTCAGCACAATTAAAAAGATCCTTCTTCCGCCCAACGATATAGAGAGATCCCTCATTGTCGATTCTGCCCAAATCGCCGGTGCGAAACCAGCCATCGGCATCAAAGGCTTCACGCGTGGCTTGCGGATCCTCGAAGTACCCCGGGGTTACAGTGGGACCACGGACCAGAAGTTCGCCGTCCTCGGACAACCGCAGCTCGACATTAGGAAACGGTTTGCCTAGACTCCCCGGTTTGACATTGTCGATCCCGCACAGAGTCACGCCGCCACATTCAGTGGAACCATAAGAACCGATGAGAGGCACTCCGATGACATCGAAGAATCGCAGGATACATGGCGGCATCGCTGCCCCGCCGTAGGTGATATATTTAATTCTGCCGCCTAAAGCCTGCAGCACGGCAGGACGCAGGTTTGTTTTGAGCGCCTCGATTTCATCGCCAACGTCACAATCGCTGAAGTCCTTCAGCCGATCGTCTCGATCGAGTTTTTCCATGCGATTCCAGATCTCACGATTGCATCCGAGATCCAAAATCGCGTTCCACAGCCGTTCCATCACTCTTGGGACCACTGATATTGCGGTTGGACACAAAGCCTGAATGACGGATAGATCTAGATTCAATTCCGTAGCCTCGATCATTGCCGTGGTTCGACCGGTGACAGCGCTCTTCAGAAAACCGTAGCGGCCGAAGAGATGGTTCAGACTCAGCACAATGATCGTCAGCTCTTCAGCTTTGCTCAAGACAATTTCGCCACCACTAGCAATATTTGAAAGCAAATTATCGTGAGTTCGCATCACTCCTTTGGGCTCACCGGTGGACCCGGAGGTATACATGATGGTCGCAAGATCACTTGGGTGGACTGCTTCCAGCAATGGATCCAGTTGGCTGATGTGAAATCGTCGGCTCTGTTCCAACAGCTCGGCAAATGAGATGCAGCCGCGAAGCTCTTCGGCGCTGCCATCCAAAACAATAGCGTACGATAGATTAGGCAATCGCGCTTTAAGCGGGAGCAATCTCCGGGCAGCAACGGCGTCGACAAAGATTGCGCGGCAGCGAGAATGCGCAAGAATTTTTAATAAGGTTGCGTCCGAGGCATTTGGCGAGATCACCACGTTCGGCAAGCCTCCAGCCAATGTCGCCAGGTCGGCGCAAAGCCAGGGCAAACTGTTGTCGCCCAGAATCGCGACATTGTCGCCTCTAGTCATCCCCAACGCGTGCAGGCCCAACACGGTGTTTTGAACCATCGCGCCGACATCGCGCCACGAGATATCTTCGAAGCTGCCACACCGCTGTATCTTTAAAAAAGTGCGCTCGCCAAGCTCGCTAACCCGGTGAAAAAAGAGCTGACCCAAACGAGATCGAGAGTTTTGTTCAATGACTGATGCAGAAAGGCTCATAACCGCTCGAAGTGACAAGGCTGGTATTGGGATCTTTGAGGATCTTCCACCTGCTTGAATCCTTTTATTTCCTGACGGTGGGCATACGCATAGAGTAAGGCTTCGGCGACGTCATCGATATGCCCCTGTACGTACTTGCGCGCCGGCACTGCCAGCCTAAGCAGCTCCACCCCGCGCGCCGCTTGGGCCGGCGCCGGTGGCGCGCCTTTGGTCACCCGGACGCCGGATACATAATAAAGAAACGCGGCTAGAGCCTCGGCGCGATGATTCTCCGCAGCGACATGGGGCAGAAACGCAGCGAGATCAACATAGACGGCGTGACCGGCGGGCGGATGCACCAACGGGACT
>JAJONK010000085.1 GCA_021323355.1 Deltaproteobacteria bacterium | reverse complement strand
CGGGAGTTCGCCCGCGGCAGTGGAAAGATCAAGATTTTTGGTGACGCACGCAATACCGTAGGTGCCCAGAACGTTTCTCAAATGGCCGATCATCAGGGGATCTTTGGCACAATATACCTTCTTCATTGATTTTTTATTACGATGCTCAGCCGCGCCGCAGCACCTCTTCTCTTAACTTCAAAACTTCTCCCAGCCAAAGTGACCGCTCTAAATGATCGCCATAACTGTCGCCGGTTGATGGATGGACCAACACGGTTAAACCTTGACGATTGAGCATCAACCAGGGAACGACTCGGGCAAACTCGTCGTTTGCAAACAGCGCCTGATACATCGATTTCGGATGAGGCCCAACGGGCTCGTCATGCCAGCTGCCAATCTGAACATTGAAGTTCGCCAACCCTGCGCGTACCCGCGCCGCCGCTTCACGGCTCGCCGGATCATAGTAAATATGCGCGTGATAGCCCTTAATCTCCCGTTGGCTCATAAATGGGCTCCTTGAGGCTTCCTAGTGTTGTACCAAATCTGCTCGGCGGATTCCAAACGGTCATTGCCATGTAACTATATACACGTATACCTTACCGTCCCGAATAAAGTACACGGCCAGTGAAAGGCCAAAGCGCAGCGCCGCGGTCTTTATCGGGTAACATGGGAGACAGAAAAGCGATTAAGAACAATTAAACTTTTCTCAACGGCTGCTGTGCCGCAGAGTTCTTGTCCATGCATTCAGAGCAGATGCCGGATTGTTTTTTCCACAAGCCTTTCAGGAAATGTCTTCGGCACAAAATCCTTCGACACTGTTTGCACGCTGCGCCACTTAGCTCGCCGAAAGTTCGCTTGCATATGCCGCACATCACCGGAGCTATGGAGAATGTCATCTAAGTAATTTTCCGTTCGAGTTAATTACTAGCTGTTATCGACGATCTCTCCCCCTCCGATATTGCTCGCCTGACAGTTTGTTTGCCGGCTGTCCTGAAGCCTTCGAGCGATATCCTTGAGATCCTCGCCTCCATGGGCGTTTTACAACTAGAGCGAATCGCGGCGCAATCGACAAAATCGACGAAAACGATAGACCCTATACCTGTGCGGACCTGCGCGGCCAACTCCGCATTACCAGATCGAGAAGAAATAACACTAGCCCCAGACCCGCAAGCGGCCACCAAGTTTCTTGACCGCGTCTCCCCTTGCCCGGGGTCGGCGTGTAGAGACGGGCGATACCGTCGTCGAGCTTATCGGCATCGATCATTTCTCCACCGGTCTCTTCGGCAAGGCGGCTGAGGAGCGCGGTGTTCGGCTTCAGTTCACGGTATTCCTTCGGATACGGAGCAATGTAAGGAATCGTCCCCACCGGCTGGCCTGCTTCGCCCGACTCTCTTTCGGCATAGAGCGTCAATAAATGAATGCCGCGCTGTGATGGGATGAATTTGGTTTCGTACCGTCCCGGCGCGCTTTGCTGAAGAGCTTGCTCGAGGGTCGTTTTGTTCGGCGTCGCGATGTTGCTCCTGAGCTTGAGATGATTTAGGAACTTGCCTTCTTTGGACAACAAGTCGGCAACGACTTTTACAGCCTCGCCATCTGGTTGTAATTCGGCGCGCATTCTAGTTTCAAGAAACTTGCGCATTGTATCGCGGGCCAGCTGGCTGGCCCATTGCGGAAAGCCAGGCCAAGTCACCCATTCTTTTCCCCAACGGCCGCTTAGATCCGAGGTAAACGCCATTACCCGCCCGACACCGTAGCGCCACGACACCAGCAGAGGATCTTTGTCAGCACTCATCAGCAGCTCAGAGCGCGGTTTCGCGTAGGTGAGAACGTAACCGCGCAGCGGCGGCACACTGGCTTGGCTGATGCCTTTCAGCGGGCCCACCGGCGCGACAATGCTGGGGGTGAAAAGTTTGTCGACGAGCAGATCGCGCGAGATCAGCAAGGTTTCCGCGGTAAAGATCTGCGGGATCGTTTGTGGGTCCAACGCCACATAGCCTCTGCCTTTGCCCTCTTTGGCAATATCGGCCATGAGCTGGACGTCGGCATCACTGCCTACGGAAACGGTCGAAACGGTAATGCCGTCGCGGGCCATCCGCTGCCCAAGTCCCTGGAAATCCGCTTTGTCGGTAAGTCCATCGGAAAGAACAATCACGTGCTTGATGGCGGCTTGTTTGGCGGCAATGGCGCGATGCGCCTCCACCAAGGCTTTGTAAAGGTCGGTGCCGCCATCCGACTGCAACGCCGCAAGCTTTTCTGAAATCCATTCACCGTTGCCTACCGGACGAAAAGGCAGCACCCAATCCCACGCGGCATCGAAGCCGATGATGCCCACCTGGTCGGTCGGGTTCATAATGTCGGCGGCCGCGACCGCTGCGGCCTTGGCTAAGTCAAGCTTGGTGCTGCCCTCCTGCCCCGCGCCCATGCTGCCGGATTTGTCGAGGACGAAGAGCAGCGCTACGTGAGGCAAATCAAGCCGCGCAGGCGGGCGCATGTCGACCGGAAGAACCCGCTCCAGAGCGGTTCGATAGTAGCCGCCGGCGCCATAACTCTGCGAGCCGCCAATGACCAACAAACCGCCGCCCAGATCGCGCACGTACTTTTCAATGTTTTCCATCTTGGCATCCGTCAATTGAAAAGCCGGCACATTATCGAGCACCAGGAGATCAAACGAAGAAAGATCGGTGAGCGTCATGGACGTCTTTTCCGGCACCGATTGAACGACGGAATAACCCTGGACCTGCAGCGCTTTGGAGAGGAATTGCTGGCTGTCATTGTTTCCCGACAGGAGCAAAACCCTTGGCGCCCCTTTCACTTCAACCACGCCTTGCAGCAAATTGTTTTCAGCAAGGGTATCGTCGCGCGACTCCAGGAGCAGTTCATAACTGTGGTTGCCGCGCTCGAACAAGCTTTCACGAAAGCTCACCTGGTTGGTTCCGGATCGTAATTGAAGCTCCTGGTCACGAATCAAGACACCGTCGCGCAATAGTTTGATGCGCGCCGGTGCGTCTCGAAGACTTTCGATCTTGCCGGCGACTTCAAATCCTTCGCCGCTGTCCACCTGGCGCGGAGAGGCCAGATCGCTGAGGTAGACTTCATTCCTGCCCCGCGAGAGGCTTACCGGAAGGGTCCAGACCTGAGTACCGTGGGAACGCAGTAGGGGAATAATGCGCGAGATCTCGCCGCGGTTTTCGTTGCCGTCGGAGATCAGAAGAATCTTGCCCTGACGCCCCTCGCCAATTTGCGCTAACGACGCCTGCAGGGCTGCTTGAATGTCTGTCTCTTCGCGATCCAACCGCAACGCCGCATCCGCGGCGGGAAATCTCTCGCGCGGCAGAAACTCCCATTCGGGCACGCGGCCAAACACGACCATGCCGGTGCGCGTTTCCGGCTTGTTCGCATGTCCGACGGCTTCGAGCACCTCCCGCGCTTTTTCCCTGGCTTCCTGTCCAACGCTGCGCGAGACATCGACATCGAGCACAACGTCCAGAGCCGTGGTTGATTGAAAAATCTCCGGATTAAGCAGCGCCAGGATCAAAGCGACCAGTGCTGCCGCGCGTACCGCGAGTGGAGAGAACGGCATTCGGCTACGAAACGCCAGAGCCAATTCAATGGCGAGCACAACCAGCGCCGCGATTAAGAGCGCCGGCCATAACGAGAACCCGGCGTCGAGATTTTGATTGAGCCCATTGTCCGCGTCCGCGGCCGTGATGCCGACGTTGACACGCGGCGCGATTTGCGACTCGCCTTCATCGAAAAGATTGATCGCAAAGCGGTTTTCTGCGGTGGAATTTCTGTAGGTATAGATACCCGCTTCAAAAGTATCGGTGAAGAGCAAGGGATTGGTCGCGGAAGTGAAAGTTTCTTTCCTGCCCGACGGCGTCGTCAACTCGAGGTCGCCCTCGCCCGCCGGAAGCCGCAGCGAGATGGCACTACCCGATTGCGCGCCGCGCGCGGGGAATTCCACCTGCTGGGGCTGGAACCACTCCAAGGCATTATGAACCAGAACTGGAAATGCCACTCTCAGCGGTAGATCCGAGTCCATCAGAGCGAAGCCGATCACCAGCGCCCGGAGTTTGCCCTTTTCAATCGCCACAATTAGTGGGCTCTCCGGCGAACGAGCAAGAATGGTTCCTTCGCCGCTGAGGGCCAAGCGCAGTGATGTCTGCACATGCAGATCGCCGAGACTCAAGCCTTCGGTGATAGGATGCTTTGTCGGTTGAGAAACAATTCGCGGCGTCTTGACCGCGCCGTGCAGCCGCAACGGCAAATTCGGCGCCAGTGTGTTGATCAAAATAAAATTTCCTTGCGCCAACTGAGGCGCCGGGACACTGTCGAAGATCACGACATCGTAGTGAGATGACGCTGCATTCGGATCCCATTCGGGCGCCGTGTTGACTTGCAGATGAGGAAAAAAACGGAACAGATTGGCTAGAAACGGATTCCCGGGACCGACATAAAGAACTCGCACTGGCGGCGCATCGCTTAGCGCCAGATAAGCGCGATTGTCGGTGGCAAAGTCGTCCTCGATGTCGAGACGAGCGACCAGCGTTCCTTTGGGCGAGCTTTCAAGGGGATAGATCAAGATCTTCCGGCCGTCGGGCTCCAGGTCGACGACTTCTTGCACCGCCGTCTTTTCGCCCATAGTCAACGTCAGCGGCACACGCGCCGAGCTTGCGGTAAAGTTCTTCACGTGCACCATGACTTCGACCTGGGACCTGCGCTCGGGATGACGGCGCAATTCGAAGCCGACAATGCCGATGTTGTTATTTCCACCTTCGATTGTGATGAAACGAAGATGGCTCGCCGGGCGGCTATACTCTTCGGCGCCATCGAACGCGCCGTCACTGATCACCACCACCCGATCGGGGGTGTCCCGCTTGAGAAACGCATGAGCAAAAAGAATCGCTTCTTTCACCCGACCGGGAGCGTCAGTGGCAGTTATATCACGCGCCAGCTGGCGCAGCCTTCTCTTGTCCGCCGTAAACGGTTGGAGCAGCCGCGGCTGCGCCCCGGCGCCGATGACCATAATCTTTTGATGCGACGCCAAGCCATCGATCAGTGATAGAAACTCGCGACGTGCCGCCTCGAAACGTGGCCCTGAGCTGCCCTTGGCCTTCATACTGGCGCTCAGGTCCATGACCACCACGGTATCTCCAGATAATGCGCCGAAATGGCGCAACGCCGGATCAGCAAGCGCGGCGATGAGCATCGTCGCGGCAACAATCTGTAAAATCAAAAGTAGATTCTTGCGCAGCAACCATCCCAGCCGAGTCACCAACGGCTGCTCGTTGAGCACACGCTCCCAGAGAAACAGCGTGGTGGTGTCGAGCTTGACCCCTTTCGGTTTAAGACTATGCAGGAGAAGAATCAGCGGGACAGCGCCGGCGAGAAGCAGTAGTACGTGCGGAAAACCCCAGAACATCTTTTTAGTTTACGCTGCTCGCTTGCCGCAGCGTTTTCAAAACAAATTCTTCGAAGGGAATTTGCGTCGTGGTGCGCAGGTAATCGATTTGGCGGCTGGCGCAAGTAGCCTCGATTTCACCGAGATAGCGGCGCAGTTCCTGCTGATAACGACGCACCAGTTCCGCATCCAAGAAAATTTTACGCTCATGCCCGCCTTCGACATCGCGCAAGGTGATGTCACCCGTGGGCTGGGGACTGCTTTCCTGTTCGTCGATGATGTGAATCAGCAGAATTTGATGTTTTTTCATCGCGAGTTCCTGGAGCGCGGCGCGCCAGCCGGCGGGATCGAAGAGATCACTGACGACGATCACCAAGCCGGCATGAGGAAACAGACGACAAAACGAGTGCGCGGACAGGCGCAAGTCGGTTGCGCCGCTGCAGGACAGGCCGCCGAGAAAGTTAAATAAACGCAGGATCTGCTTTCGTCCCCTCCCCAAGGTCAGCGGCGTGTGCAACGTGTTGGCAAACGACGCGCCGCCAACCCGATCCAAGTTTTTCAGGCCAATGTAGCCCAACGCCGCAGCAACTCTCCTGGCATAGTCGATTTTCGTAGGCGATCCTTGCGCCATCGAGCGGCTCGTGTCGACCAAGAGGTAGATATTCATTTCTTCCTCTGCGGTAAACACTTTCACCAACAGCCGCTCGAGCCGTCGGTAGATGTTCCAATCGACATAACGTAAATCATCGCCTGGTTGATAGTTGCGGTAATCAGAGAACTCCAAGCTGAAACCTTTTCGTGAAACCGCGTGCTCGCCTTTGGCGCCCGCCCAACTGAGCCGCTTGGCGACCAACCGAAGCCGCTCGATCTTTTTGAGAAATTCCGCGTCGAAAAAGGTCTCTGAGGACTCCTGCGGA
This sequence comes from Deltaproteobacteria bacterium, assembly GCA_021323355.1. Taxonomy (GTDB): domain Bacteria; phylum Desulfobacterota; class Binatia; order UBA9968; family UBA9968; genus WHTF01. The sequence goes on along the minus strand of JAJONK010000085.1, from coordinate 2,736 downwards.
GCCGCCGCCTGAGGGGGGTGCTCTTGTGCTGAGCGCGTTAGGAAAAGCGCACCAGAGAACCGCATCGACGAGATAAGACCCTGTATGGATGCGCAGGACTGTTTGAGCCGATTTTGAAAATTCGCGACGCGAAATCCGTAATTCATTGGCTTTTTGCCGCAATCTCTGGAACCTGAGCGACGATCTCCTGGAGAATCCTTTCGGCACCGATTCCTTCGGCATCGGCTTCCAAGTTTAAGATCAGACGATGGCGCAGGCTCGGCAGCAACATCGCGCGAATGTCCTCGAAAGAGACGTTGGGTCTTCCAGCAAAAAGCGCCCGGGCTTTGGCGGCCAGAATCAAGCTCTGCAGCCCTCGCGGGCTGGAGCCATACAGGACGAATTTTTGCGCCATAGCAGCGCCGTTGCCTTGCTGTTTTTGCGGATGGGTACTGAGAACAATCCGCACCGCATAATCTTTGACAACTTCGGCCAAAGGGACGTCCCTGACCCACTGCCGCATTTGCAAAATCGCCGAACCATCGACAATCTCGCGCAGCGGGCCAAGCGGCGCGGCGGTCGTCAGTTCGGCTATGCGGCTAAGTTCCGCATGCGTTGGAAATTCCAGTACCAGCTTGAAGAAGAAGCGATCTACCTGAGCTTCAGGGAGCGGATAAGTTCCTTCCATCTCGATTGGATTTTGCGTTGCGAGGACCATGAAGGGATTTTCCAAACGATGCAGTTTGCCGCCGACCGTGACGTTTTGCTCTTGCATGGCCTCCAATAAAGCGGATTGGGTCTTGGGCGTGGCGCGATTGATCTCGTCGGCCAGGACGATGTGAGCGAATACCGGACCACGCTGAAACTCAAAAACTTTTCTGCCGGAGGGATCGTCAGTGAGCATATTGGTGCCGGTGATGTCAGCCGGCATCAGATCGGGCGTGAACTGAATACGTGAAAAACTCAGACTTAGGATCTCACCAAGACTGCGCACCAGCAATGTCTTGCCCAAGCCAGGTACGCCCTCAAGCAAGCAATGGCCGCCGCACACAAGCGCGATAAAGATATCTTCGATCAAGTCCTCGTGGCCAACGATTATCCGGGCCATCTCGGCCTTTACTTCGTCGAAGGAGCGCCGCGCGCTCTGCATACGCCGCTCGATCTCTGCAACGGATTCCACGATTAAACTCCTTACTCTTTCATCCGGCTATGCCGGCAGGTCATGGATTTCCTGCAACGCTGTTATGAGCTTGGCTACTTTCCTAGATCATCGCCGCGCTGTTTGGTTTCCAAAGACATAAAATATCTTCTAATGGTCTCCTTCAACGCTTCGGGGACGCGCTCGGTATTGAGCTCCTGTTCAGCCTGTCGCCGGTAAGTGGCAATTAACTCCTCTCGCGAAACTTCGGTCTTGCCCGCCGACGGCTTTCCCTTCAGGGCAACGCCGCTACTGTTGCCCTCACCGATCATGCCTTTCAGCTGAGTCGCGGCTGCCGCAGGCAACTGTGGCGCCGGCTGACTTTCTTCCTTCGTTCCTGGCTCGCTTCCCGGCCGGTTGCTGTTGCTCTTTGCTTTTTCGCCATCACCCGGGAGGTCCTGCTCGCCCCGTCCAGCAACGCGCGCGTTGGTTTCGGCCTTCTCACTCTGTCCCTGTTTAGCTAATTGTTCGAGGAACTGTTGAGCATCCAGGAGAGTGCGCCGGTCCAGTTCGCCAGTGACCTGTTTATCCATGGAATCGAGAAACGATTTCAGTTCATTTTGGCTCATCGAGCGGTTTGCCTGACCCTGCTGATCAAATTGGCGCTTGAGCTGCGGTAATGTCGCCAGCCGGTCCAATGATGATTGACCAAGTTCCCGTTCTCCTTTGGCGCTATCAGGTAGGTTCAGCAGCTCCTGGGCCGCTTCCAGTTCAGCTTTGAGATCTTGCAGGCTTTGCCTGCTCTCCGCAGTGGCAAACGATCGCTCATTGCCGGTCGATTTTCCCATCGCTTCAACCTTGCTGCTCATCCCAGCAATCTCGTTTTTATTCAACCTTGCTGCTCATCCCAGCAATCTCGTTTTTAAATTGTTCATCGGCGATTTTCGCCTCGATACTTTTCTGCGCCGCCTTTTCCAGTTCCCGGCCCACCTCGAGACTCTGGCGCAGTCCTTCGCTGCCGGCCTTTTCTTGAAGCTCACGAGAGAATTGCCGTAGCTTTTGCGCCAGACCCTGCTGCGCCAGCGGATGAACATCAGGTCTGAGGCGGACATCGACATCGAGCCAGAGAAGACCGGCCCAGACCAGCAAGAGCGGAATTACCGCGTAGTCCTGCCAGCGCCGGGACCGTCTGAACAGTGATTTGGGATCGACCATCTTCAGACGCTCCGCCGCCTGCTTGAGAACCAGAAGCGCCGCGGGTCGATCCGCTTTGGTTTCAATTAGCTCCCAGGCGGTTATCGCCCGCTCGTCGGAATGGAGTGTTTTATCGAGATCGGCCAGCGCCCGCGCCGAATCTTCCCGGCGCCACCGGCGAGCGACAAATGAAAACGGCGCTAACATAAGAAAGATCGGCAGTGGTATGAACCAACGTAGAAAGCTTGCCGGTAGCAGGAAATAGATTGGCAGTAACAACAACGCCGCCAGTAGTGAATAGCACACCAAAGTGGCCAGTATCTCCTGCCTCCTTTTGCGCTTCTCCCAACCAAACAATTGGATAAATTTTTGACGGAGGATTTCCGGCGCCTCGTTCATTGGCTCAACTCCTTACGTAGCGCCCA
>JAJONK010000084.1 GCA_021323355.1 Deltaproteobacteria bacterium | reverse complement strand
GCTGCACTGTATAACACCCTTCGGATCCAGCCGCGGCAGATACATATCCCTTTCAATATGGCCCTTCTTGTACAAGGTGTTGTATTTTTTCGGCACTGATCTCATTTCCAAGCTCCTCGCTATTTGATTTTCTCCGTTAGCGTATCCAACCACCCACCGAGCGGGCCGCGGCTAATCTTCTTGACGATCGCCTCGAGTTCACCCTTGTCCAACCAAACTCCACCGCATTCCTGACAGCGATCGAGCGCATAACCCTCGAACGTGTAAGCCTCTAGGTTGCCGGGGCACTTGGGACAGTGCCGGGGCGCGTTAGAAGTCTCGACCTTACGGAGTTGACTGCGGAGTTTTTCCAGCACCTGTCGATCTTGCTCGGCGAAGTAAATATCTTCTTTAGCTCTCTCAACAAGTCGCATGGTATCGCCAAATCGATCCTTTTCGTCTGCCATATTTCTCACCTCCAAAGCCTTCACCAGCAAACAACGCAGCTTTGATGCCAGCAGGCGTACGATCCCAAATACTTTTTGTTGAGTTGTAAGAAGACGATATCAGGAGAGCGGTACTGGCGGGATGGCCAAGATTATCAGAATCGCTAAACATCGGTTGCTCGTTTCGCGACATTGAGAAATTCGTTCTAGCCCGGGATTGCCGCTCGCAGTTTGCAAAGCTCACACGGGCATCTCTTTTGCCGTCTGGCTAATTGGGTTACCTTCCACTAGTCGAATGCTTTGAATCGAAAATAGACCGGACCGAGATGACCACGCTTTTCACCAGGCCCTCGAGCTCGCCGCCGAAACGCCTAACTGAGCTGACGGTCGGAACACCGCTTTCGGGAACACATTCCGCCGGCGGCGCCGCGATACAACCGCCAGACCCGGAGGACTCTTCACGACCTTTGATATCCCGGAGGTATGATGAGCAATGTGGCTAACAGCTATTGCGACAAATCCATGCTGACGCGGGGTATAAGAAACCCGCGGTGCGGTTTGCAGCGACTCTCAGAAGAATTTCGACATGAGTGAAATCTTCGGCTTCGACGCTTATGCGCCCAAGGAAATCGCCGAGCGCGTCGAAACCATCGGTGTCATCAAAGCGCGCCTTCCGCTGCTTTCACAAGCAACCCTTGGCGTGCTCGCCGGCGGGTTTATCGGACTCGGGGCGCTTTACTTTACCTTCATCACCGCCGACGCCAGCCTTGGCTTTGCGCTTAGCCGGATGCTCGGCGGCATAGCCTTTTCTCTCGGTTTGATTCTGGTCGTGGTCGCTGGCGCCGAACTTTTCACCGGCAATAACTTTATGGTCATGGCATGGGCGAGTCGGCGCATAAGCTCATGGGAGTTGATGCGCAACTGGCTGATCATCTACTGCGCGAATTTCATCGGCGCGGTGGGTCTTGCAGTTCTCGTCTTTTGGCGCTTCCTTTTGCTGAGGCGTTCTTCAAGGGAATATTGTGTAACATCCTGGTGTGTCTTGCTGTCTGGCTGGCGGTCGCTGGCCGGAGCGTTATCGATAAGATTTTTGCCATCGTGTTTCCGATCTCCGCGTTTGTCGCCGCAGGCTTCGAGCACAGTGTCGCAAACATGTATTTTATTCCTCTCGGAATTCTATTACGGGAGAGCTCTCACGTGGCGAATGCGGAAGTGCTAACCTGGGCCGGTTTGATCGCTAACTTAGTACCCGTCACATTGGGCAACATATTCGGTGGTGGCGTGATGGTAGCGTTGGTCTATTACTTTATCTACCGCCATCACGCCCAATGACTTGCGCCTATCACGCCGCCCTTGCGAGATTGCGCCTGTGCGCCGGCACGATCAAGACCGGACACGGGGCCCGGGCGATAACCTTCTCGGCAACGCTGCCGATCAGCAGGTGATCAATGCCGGTTCGACCGTGAGTGGACATAACGATCTTGTCCACCCGCTCACCTTCGGCCTTTTCGACGATATTGTCGACGGCGCCGCCGAACTCAACCACCTGCCGGACTTCGGTTAAATTCATCTCCTCGGCGAACTTCTCCCATAGAAATTTGTCCAGCATGCGTCTATGGCGCTCAAGCATTTCCCGGACCGGCCCGGAATCCTCGCGTTTGATCCAGTGATCACCTAAGTCGATGACGTGATAGACAATCACCTCTGCGCTGCGTGATCGCCCCATCTCCAGCGCATAGCGCAACCCTGCGCTTGAAAGGTCCGAGAGGTCCGTTGGCGCTAGAATTTTCTTTACTGGTTCCATATGACCTCCTGAAATTCGACTCGGCAGTTATGAACAAACAGGGGGCAATAACTATGCCGCTGGTGAGATCGGAAAACGTATCTATTTCTTCTTAGCTCGAAATTTTTTGCTTCGCATCGGATAGAATTTGTGGCAAATATTTCTCATAGGAGCGAAGTTTGGCGACCGATGCCGCTTACGGATAACATTCACGGGAACATTTTTCCCACGTGCTTGGCACAACCTGTGCTCTCTACAGATCGTGATGGGTGAATCATCATGAAAGCTAACTCAATGAAGGTATTCGATGTGATGTCCAAGGATCCTCTGACCGTGAGTCCTTCGGATACAGTGGGCCAGGCGGAAGAGCTAATGTACGAGAACCATTATCGACAGCTCCCGGTGGTCGAAAATAAACAGCTCATTGGCATCGTCACGGATCGCGATATTCGCTCTTTCCTTGCTCAATCGTCGCTTCTTAAGCCGGAGGAACGGGCCAGAGCGCTCAAAGCCAAGGTAACCGACATAATGACCGCCAAGCCGCTGACAGTGTCGCCTGAGGACGATCTCCGCGAAGCGGTTGAATTGCTGATCGAAGAGAAGATCGGTGGTATCCCCGTTGTCGATGAAACCGAAGGCCTCGTGGGCATCGTCACCTATGTTGACGTCCTGCGGTTTTTACTCGACCGGTTGGAGAATGAGCAGGCATGAAGGATTCGCTAAGAGGAAGAATGTTCGAGATCGCAACTCAAGAATGCCGGCGATGAGGAATGTGGAGGGAAAATGGACGGCTTTTTAGCTCCTAAAGAGACACTTACCCGTAAGCGAGTAGAAGAGATATTGCGTGAGAAGCAATACTCCTATTTCGAGCAAAAAGTCACGCTTCTCGAATTTCGCGACGACTCGTTATTGCTCAAGATTTCATTCCTAATGAAATATAATAACCGGATGATCGTGATTGAGGAAAAAGAGCCGATCGTGCTTTCATTCTCGGACTTTAAAGTTGAAGATTGGGGAGATGGGATCAGAAAGATCGCGGATGTTGAGTAGCGGACTAAGTTGTGGGCGATTATTTCTCAAGCAACTGCGAGACGTCGTCCTCTAAACAACGATTAGCCGTTCCTTAGCAAACGCTTCAGGCGGCACAGGCTAGTGAAACCTCCCCAAGATGTTTTTCGGGGAAAGCTGCTAGCTATCGTGTAGATCAACAAAGATAAATGGGTCAGGAGCTTGCGCTCCATCCGGTGCTGGGCGCTAGCCGCCGCCGGCAACTACAACCAATCAAGCGCGTATCCGCTGAATAGCAAGCGCTATCGGCAACTCCTCAATCATCATCATTCCTATTCATTTGATCCCCCTTTCGTAATTTCTGTGCTGTCAGCCTGATCCCTGACAAAGCAGGTCCCATCAACAAGCCTGAAAACTTGCGAATACCTCCAAATGCGGAATCACCTTCTCCTAACTACTAGGTTCCCAGCCTGCGAAAAGGAAATATCGTTCTGTCCGACCGGAGTAATCGCAAAGCTTTCTGCCGCGGTTTTTTTCAGTCATGCGGAAAACCCCCTGAGAAATTCCTACTGTTGCGAATCAACTTGGGGTGATTGCAAAAATCGCGAGGAGAACTCATGTCCTATGATTGGCACGGGCAGTGCACAAATCTTCGAGTAAGGCCTCGTTGCAACATTTTCGGGGCTGCCCTGAAAATAAAGGCTTAGAGGAACGCTCAAATGAAAAATGAAAAGAAAGTAACTGTCAGCGAGATTATGATGGGGTCGCCTGTAACGTTAGCCCCAAACGATACTCTAGATCTGGCAAATGACGTAATTTCCCTGGGCCGCATTCGCCACATTCCGATCGTAGAGAATGGCAAGTTGGTGGGCTTAATCTCTGAACGAGATCTGATCGGCGCCGCCGCGAACCGTATTTTCGGTCTCAAGCAGGAGAGCAGATCGGCTTTGCTCAAAAGCGAGTTGATCAAGAACGTTATGAAAAAACGGCTCGTGACGGTGACGCCCGACACTCCGATCAAGGAGGCCGCGAGGCTCATGGCCGACAAGAAAGTCGGTTGTGTGCCGGTCCTTCGTAAGGGAGCCCTGGTGGGTTTGGTCACGACGACCAACGTCCTGCATTACTTGGGATCAATCGCGTAGTGAGCCGGTGGCACGTTTTCTTGCGAGGATCCACGCATGCTCCATCGGCAGCAAAGCAAGGCTGTTAGCACGAAATCGTATGTTGCGCCCTCGTGCGTGATCGGCGCCTTTCTCATAAAGCTTGCCAAACACTTGGCCTTGATGACGTGCTTGCTGATCATCGGGGAACCCATCGGCAGATTCGCCGTTAGCCAGCTTGGACTCTTTCTGATGGTCCTTACTGCTGCCGTGCTACATTCGATCGGCCGTGTTCTGCAAGGCCGTCTATCGCATAGCGACCGGCTTTCCAGCTTGGGACCATGATTGCCGACCGCCTCGACTCGGAAAAGATCGTGTTCGGGCTTAAGGGACCGCTCGGCAAAGCCATCGACGAGCTTTCTGCTCGATCGTCTGTCGCTGATCTCGCCAATCATTTCCGATCACAAAAACCGGACGAGAATGAACGCTATAGCTATATCGGTCACGGGATTGCCGTACCCCATGTGCGCATCAATCATCTTGCCGCGCCGGAATTGATCCTCGGGATTACCCCCGAAGGCCTTTCATTTAACAATCACCGGATCAACGTAGTCTTGCTTCTTGCCACGCCGGCCGAGCAGCCGCCGCAGCATCTACAGCTCTTGCAGCGCATCTGCTCGTTGCTCCCGGCGATCCGTGACGAACTTTTGGCGCAGCGCGATGCGGACCGGGTGCTCAGAATTATTGCGCGCGCCGAGCAGCAATCGGCTTTGCCGACGTATATGAATCTCACTCAGGAGCAGATCGGCTTCGAGCTCCAGACCGATCTCACGCGCGGACTGACATTAGCTGAAGCTCAACAGCGTTTACGGAGCTACGGACCTAATGTATTGCAACGCTCTCGCGTTGATCCCTGGCAGCTGAAATTACTGCGCAACCTGTTTAGCTTCTTTGCAATACTGCTTTGGATCGCCGCCCTGCTCTGTTTCATTCCGGGAGTCGATCTGCCGCAACTCGGAATCGCCATCCTGGCGGTAGTTCTGGTGAACGGCCTGTTCGCGTTCCTGCAAGAGTTTAAGTCCGACCGTGCCCTGGAGGTTTTGCAGCAACTCATCACCCAGCGCTGTCGGATTGTTCGCGAAGGGCACCTGCAGGAATGCGATGCAGGCCAGCTGGTCCCCGGCGATGTCATCGTCGTCGAAGAAGGCGATCTGGTCCCCGCGGACGCGCGTTTAGTGGAGGCTTTCGAAGTTGAAGTAGACAACTCCTCGCTGACCGGTGAGTCCACGCCGGCACGTCGCTACAAGTCGGATCAGCCGATTCTCATTCCGGGCAAGTTTCTTTGGCTCGAGCTACCCAATGTCATCTTCGCCGGCACATCTTTGCTGCGGGGCCGGGCTCGCGCTGTGGTCTTCGGCACCGGGATGAATACAGAAATCGGCAAAATCGCCAATCTGACTCAGGACATTCGAGCCGAACAGAGCCCATTACAAAAACAACTGCACGCCACAGTTTACGCGATCGCTGCGCTCGCGGGTGGCTTGGGCTTAGCCTTTCTGATGCTGGGCTGGTTAGTCGCGGGCCTGACTTTTGTCGCGGCGTTTGTTTTCTTCATTGGGCTTTTCGTCGCCAACGTACCTGAAGGCTTACTTCCGACCGTGACATTGTCACTGGCGATGGCTGTGCAACGCATGGCCAAGCGCCACGCGCTCGTGAAAAGTTTGCCATCGGTCGAGACTCTAGGGTGCACTACGGTGATTTGCTGCGATAAGACCGGCACGCTTACGCAAAATCTTATGATGGCCACTGAGATCGCCGTTGATGGCAAAATCGTCCAAGTCTCCGGGACTGGCTATCGACCCCAAGGAGACTTTAACACCTCGGGGAAAAAGCTTTCTTTGGATGCAATCTCCCATTGGTCGAGCTTGCGTCGCTTGCTGGAGTGCGCTTTCACGTGCAACAACGCACGGCTGAGCAAACAGGGCGCGGATTATGGTGTCCTCGGCGACCCCACGGAGGGAGCTTTAGTGTGCCTGGCAGAAAAAGCCGGGCTTCGCGGCGTTCATCAACGCCTGCATTTAAATCCTTTCGAATCGATCCGCAAACGGATGAGCGTCGTCATTAAGGCCCACGAGCAGAGCGAGCCAACGATTTATGTCAAAGGCGCTCCGCTCGAAACGCTCCAGCAGTGCGACCGACTTTTTTGGAATGGCGAGATCCGCCCGCTAAACGATGCAGACCGCGGCCGAATTCTCGAGGAAAATGACGCAATGGCACAGCGCGGCCTACGTGTGCTCGCATTTGCCTACCGAGACGGAGCGGAATTAAACGGCGCTGTTTACACGACAGCAAACATCGAGACGCAGTTGGTTTTTCTTGGGTTGGTAGCACTCTCGGATCCGGTGCGCGCCGAGGTTCCGGCGGCGATCCGCGCCTGCCATACCGCCGGCATCCGCGTCCTCATGGTCACTGGCGATTACGCGCTCACCGCCACCAGCATCGGCCGGCAAATCGGTCTTGGACGAGACGGGCCGCTGCAATCTTTTACCGGCGTCGAAGTTTCCGAGTTGGACGATGAGGCATTGCGCGGAATTCTGTCGCAACAGGAAACCATCTTCGCCCGCGTCGCGCCGGAGCATAAACTACGCATTGTTTCCTTGCTGAAACAGATGGGGGAGATCGTCGCCGTCACCGGCGATGGCGTTAATGACGCCCCTGCCTTGAAGAAGGCCGATATCGGCATTGCTATGGGAGTGCGCGGTAACGATGTCGCCAAAGAGGCCTCGCGCATGATTCTGACTGATGACAACTTCAGCTCCATTGTCGCCGCTATCGAAGAGGGCCGGGCGATCTTCGATAACATCAAACGATTCGCCGCTTACGTGCTCAACAGTAACCCGCAGGAAATGTACCCGTACATTTTTTGGGTGCTTTTTCCCGGCACTCCGCTCGCAATGACAATCATGGGCGTTTTGGCGGTCGATGTAGGCACGGACCTCATTCCGGCGATGGGCTTAGGCATCGAGCCGCCGGAAAAAGGTATCATGGAGCGGCCGCCAAGGCCGCGCAACGAAAAGCTGCTTTCGCTCAAGTTCATACTCCGCTCTTATTTTGTACAGGGAACTCTGCTCGCGCTTAGCTGCTACGCTACTTACTTTTATATGGGTTGGGTGCTAGGCGCGTGGCAACCGGGCCAGAGTATTGCCTCGATGCCGCCGTCACCCGCCGGCCTCAACTTCGGTGAATCGTCGTCGGCTTATCTGCAAACATTGACCGCATATTTTTTCCCCACTGTAACCGCGCAGATTGCCAATGTATTATGCAAACGGTCATGGCAAAGCTCACTATTCTCTTGGAATTTTCTCCACCCGCTCCGGCGCAGTGAAGCGCTCGCAGCAGTAGCCGACTGGCGCCCGCCTCGGTACACCGCGCGAGTACACATCGAATATCACGTTCAACGCGCTGCCGAATTCACCGCCGTCCGTGCTCTCTTCGCTATGATGGTCGGGCTAGTGTTTCTGCCCTTCAGATTCATCTGGATGCTGCTCTCGCAAGCGCTCGCCAGCATCGAGCGACCGTTGATTGCGCCGTTCACACACTGGCTCGCGCGGTTTCTTGAGCGGCATTACATTCTCTTTAATTTCATCTCCAACCCGCTCATCGATCTCGGCATCCTGTTGGAGCTGGCGCTTTGCTATTTTTTTTTCTACACGCCGCTTTCCGAGATCTACTACTTCGCCCCGCTCCCCTGGCATGTTTACTTATTCGCGTTCCACGGCACGGTGCTGCTATTCATCTTTGAAGAAGCCAAGAAGTACTACCGGCGAAAGGGATATAGGTTAGAATTTCTCGGCTAATCGCCTGAAGGAGGAACTATGCCAGAACCCGTCGCACAACGCTGTTTTCACTGTCAGAAAAATCGCCCTTATGAATCCATGATTCCTGGCGAGATGCTTAGGCCGGCTATTATTGAGACGATCAAAAAGCGTGACACCAGCTGGGCCGCTAGCCGGATGATTTGCGTCGACTGCCTTGATCTCTTCAGGTCGGAATACGTGGAAGACGCCCTCAAAGACGAGGTCGGTGAGCTCAGCAAATTAGAACAGGAGGTCGTTGACAGTCTGAGAGAGCAGGAAAACTTGACGGAGAATATTAACCGCGCCTTCGAAAGGAGTATCACGTTCGGTCAACATGTCGCCGACCGCGTCGCGACCTTCGGCGGCAGTTGGATTTTTATCGGCGCTTTTTTTTTGGTGCTGGCGGCATGGATCGGCATCAACAGCGTTGCCACCATCCGCACCCCTTTCGATCCCTATCCGTATATACTGTTGAATTTGATTTTGTCTTGCCTCGCGGCTATTCAGGCACCGATCATCATGATGAGCCAAAACCGCATCGAGGTCAGAGACCGGCTGCGATCGGAAAATGATTATCAAGTGAATCTCAAGGCCGAGCTTGAGATCCGGCACCTCCACGAGAAACTGGACGTGTTGCTCAAGCACCAGTGGCAAAAGCTTTTAGAGATCCAGCAAATTCAAATGGACTTCATGAAAGAGCTGGTGCGCCGAAATCCGGATCCCAGAAACTGACTGAACAATCAGCCGATGCTGCATGGCCACTTCAGAACACGGAAACATTGAAATGCGCATTCACCGTCACACCGCCGTCGGTTTTTTGCTAGTGCTGTTATCGTTGATTATCGGGTATCGCCCGGCTGCCGGCCAACAGCACCGGACGTTATCGCAGCAACTCGTCGGCGGCGAGTTTTCCTATACAGCTAAGCGAGGAGATTCGCTGATCGGCATCGGCGCAAGATTCGGTGTAGACGCGGCGGTAATCGCTGCAGATAATAATCTTTCTGCGAGCTCTCCTTTAAAACTCGGACAAGTGCTGCGCATCAATAATCGGCACATCATACCCAAACGCATCGAAGAGGGTATCCTCATCAATATTCCCCAACGTCTGCTTTTTCATTTTAACGAAGGACGATTGCTTCGTTTCTTTCCAGTGGGGCTGGGAAGGCGGGACTGGCCGACGCCCACGGGCCAATTCACCATCGTTGCCAGAGAGGAAAATCCGACATGGGATGTGCCTAAGTCGATTCAAGATGAGATGCAACGGGAGGGCAAGACGGTAAAGACTTGTGTTCCGCCGGGTCCGGACAATCCTTTGGGAAGTCATTGGTTGGGGCTTAGTATTCCTGGCTATGGCATACATGGCACGATTGCGCCGACAAGCATCTATCGATTTCAAACCCATGGCTGCATACGTGCCCACGCGGACGATATCGCCGAGCTTTTTGGCGAGGTGTCGCGCGGCACTCCCGCTATACTCAGATGCCCCACGACTTTTCGAAGAATTGCTGCAAGCCTTCAATCTTGAATCTGTCGTTGACCGTCAGCTGGCACAGAGTATAATCCGCAAAGAAGACGGCGTCGCTAGACCGATTACACGCGGAATTGGAGCTATGGATTCGCAATGACAAAATTCCACCAGTCGCTGGCACGCAGCTATCAGACCGCCGACACTAAGCCGATGCGAATGACTCGGCGAACGTTCGTCAAGCTCGGTTCCATGGCCGCAATCACGGGATTATTTTACAACACGCATACGGGCGAGAAACTCAAGTCCATATACTGGGCGGAAGGGAATTACGTGGACGGCTCTCTGCGCCAGATCAGCTACATCTTACGCGATCCGCGCAGTGATGAGGTTCATGACATCGATACCCGGTTATTGGATCTCCTCTTCAGCGTCCGGAAAGAGATTGAAACCAACGAGCCGTTTCACGTCATCTCCGGCTACCGCTCCGCACGTACGAACGCGTTCCTGCGCGCGCACAGCACGGGAGTGGCGGAAAACAGCTTGCATCTAGTCGGCCAAGCGATCGATATCCGATTACCCGGCCGAGAAACGCGCATCTTGCAAAAGGCAGCGATAGCTCTTAAGGGCGGCGGCGTCGGGTATTATCCCAAGTCTGACTTCGTCCACGTCGATATTGGACGTGTGCGATATTGGTGAAGGGGATGAAGACTAAGAAAAGACGTTCGGCATCGATTCTATTCGCGCGCGCTCTCGAACTTCACACGGCATTGCTGGCCTACCGATGTGGAACTGGAGCAATGCTAGCGCAACGCTCCAGCGCAGGTTCGAATCCCAATCGACCATTTGAATGGAACAGCAGATTGCCGCCCCGAAGTTGCTAAATCTCTTTTTGTAACGGCACGACCAAGACCGGACACGGCGCTCCACGCAAGATCTTATCCGTAACGCTGCCGATCAACATGCGCGATAAGCCGCTACGTCCGTGCGAGGACATGACGATCAAATCGACGCCTTCCTTCTCGGCGCAGTCGACGATGGCGCCGAAGGGCTGGCCAGCATCGACCACTTGGCGCATTTTCAATCCGACACAAGCATCGGCAACTTTCTCAGCGACAAACTTCCCGAGCCTTTTTTTGTGTTGTTCGATCTCGCGCTTATCGATGCGGTTGCTCTCGTCCAATACATCCACATTGAAGATGATAATATCAGCCCCTATATCTTTAGCCAATTGGCAAGCGTAGCGAACGCCGGCGGCTGAGACGTCGGAAAAGTCCGTTGGTGCAAGTATCGTTTTAAAGATTGCCATAGGAGCTCCTTGTCGGGCGCGAAAACAGTCGATCAAATTCCGTTAAGCGAGAAACATTATTAAATCACAACTTGTAACCGATTGTGCGCAGCAGCTGTTTGCGCCAGGCAATACCTTCTTCATTTTCAACCCCCTGGCTTTTGCCGCCGTCGATGACACCC
>JAJONK010000083.1 GCA_021323355.1 Deltaproteobacteria bacterium | reverse complement strand
CCGCCAAAGTGACGGCGCTTTTCAGACTCAGATCGGCGATGTCGACCAGCGGCCGGTTTTCTCTTGTCACAACGCCGCTGTCGTCGAGGATTCGACCATCCTGAATGCGCACGATGCGGCTGGCGTGCTGCGCCACGTTTTCAGCATGAGTGATGAGAATGATTGTACGGCCTTCGACGTGCAACTCTTTGAGCAGAGACAAAACTTCATCGCCGCTCCTGCTATCGAGAGCTCCGGTGGGTTCATCGGCGAGGATCACCGGTGGGTCGTTTACCAACGCTCGCGCGATGGCAACCCGTTGCTGCTGACCGCCCGATAGCTCCGCCGGGCGATGATCGGTGCGATCGCCGAGTCCCAGTCGCTGCAGTAATCCCCTGGCGCGAGTCGATCTTTTCTGCTTAGGCAATCCAGCGTAAACCGAGGGAATCTCCACATTCTCGCCGGCTGTGGCAGTCGCCAACAGATTGTAGCGTTGAAATACGAAGCCAAAGGTTTCACGCCGCAAAGCTGCCAGTTCGTCGGGCGACAGGTTGGCCGCCTCTTTACCGAGCACCCGATAACTCCCGGAAGTCGGCCGGTCGAGACAACCGATAATGTTCATCAAAGTTGATTTACCCGAGCCGGACTGGCCCATGATGGCGACAAATTCGCCGCTATGGATTTTCAACGACACGCCGTCGAGGGCGCGAACGATGGTATCGCCGTTCTGATAATGTTTCTCGATGGCCGTTAAATCCAAAATGACATCGTTCATAGCTGCGGCCCTGTTTGAAAGTCGCGCATGTGCCGCGACCGGCAAAAAGATTCCAGAATCATATCGTCATAGCCTCGTTGAAAGATTGCGCATGTGCCGCGATCGGCCAAAAAAATTCCAGGGTCACGATGTTCATAGCTGCGGCCCCCGGTTAAGTCGAGGCGCATTGCTGCCAGCGCGCGCACGATTATTCTGGGCCGTTGCGGTGCCCTGTCCTTGGGGACGGCTGACCAGGATACGTTCGCCTGGCTCCAGACCGGCGATGACTTCCGCCTGCGTGCGCGTCTGCAGACCGACATGGATGATGCGTTGCTCGCGACCTTTCTCGGTAATGACGGTGACCCTGTACGCCTTGCCCGACTCATTGTCGTGCTCGGTGAGCCGGCGGGTTAGCACTTCGGCGGGAGCTATCGTGACATTTTCGGCTTTGCCGAAGATGAAAAATACCTGTGTCGTCATGCCGGTCATGAGCTGGCGGTCTTCGTTCTTGACGTCGATCAAGACATCGTAAAGCACGACTTCATTGACAATCTGCGGCGCAGGAAGAATCTGCCGCACCGTGCCCGGCCAACGGCGTTCGGTATTTCCAAGGGTTGTGAAATAAACAGGCATGCCTTCCTTTAGCTTTGTGACGTCCGCTTCGGCGACCTGCGCCCGCACGGTCATCGTGTCGAGGTTGGCGATCTGCAGAATCGTCGGCGCGCTCTGGTTGGCGTTTAAGGTCTGGCCTTCGCGCGCGGGTCGAGTCGTCACGGTGCCGGCCATGGGGGCGTAAATTTTAGTAAAGCTAAGATTGGTCTGATTGCCCTTGATGTTTGATTCGGTTTCCTGAATTTGTGCCTGAATCGATGCGACCTGCGCTCTCGCAACGGCCGCTTCTGTTTCGGATTCCTGGAGGGCCTGCTGGCTGACGGCGTTGACGCCGAACAAATCGCGATTTCGTTTGAAGTTTTGCTCCGCCAAAGTCAGCTGAGCTTTCTGCTGATTGAGCTGAGCTCTCAGGCTGTTGAGCCGGGCTTCGTTGGCTTCGACTTGCGCCTGATACACCCGCGGATCGAGCTCTGCAAGTAGTTGGCCTTGCTTAACCGTATCGCCGATATCGACGTGAAGTTTCTTGATCTGACCGGACACCTGCGTGCCGACGTCAACGTATTGCTTCGCTTCAAGTTTACCTTGAGCCGTGACCACTTCTTGAATCGTCCCACGGGTAATCGTGATCGGTTGCTGAGCGTTTTGCTCCGGCTGGCGTGCCGCGCTGGCATACCAGTACCAGCCGCCGGCGATCAACCCGGCTAGAGCAAGTAAACTGACCAGCTTCTTGGGCCGCTGTTTGATTGCTTTCTTCCAATTCATAGTGGCGTTGCCTTTCGTTGTCCTTATCGTGATACGAACCAGGAACCCTTTGTCTCCGCCGTTCAGGCAAAAAAAAGCGCCGGTAAGACCAGCGCTTTTGTGTCAATTTCAAGTAATGGGGGTCACCTGGGTGGCGGCGCTGGCCGTTTGAGCACCTCACCGACAGCGGCGCGTTGCTCTGGCGGTAATCCTCTGACGAGCTCTTTGAGATCGTCAGACACACGTTTCGATATTTGCCCACGCAATTGGCTGATCTGGATTAGCTGCTTGTCGTATGCGGCTTCATCCAAAGGCTCAGCAACCAGAAGGTCGATCGCTTGATTGCGGGCCTGGCGCATCTGCTCGCGCAAAGGATCATCCGCGGCGCGAAGCTGAGCCATTTTGTCGCGAAATCGGCTGCGTGCCGGTTCGGGCAGTTTTTCGATTTCCGCGGTGAGGCGCTCTCGCCGTGAACTCTCCCGGCCGAATCCGGGGCTCAACGTACCGAAGAAAATGCCCAGCAACAAAACATTCAATATTATCGACACGATAAAGGCGCTTTTTAGTTTCGTGTTCATAAAAGTCCTTCGTCCGGATCGAGAAAACTAAGCACCTGAACGGCGTCGGCATTCTCGGGTGCCGTGTCCAATGGGACATTCAACCCGAGGACAAAACCCATCATCAACGTGCCCGCCAGGACATAGGCCGGATTCGGTAAATGCAGTTCGGCGAAGGTTTGCTTGATCCATCGCCCCAACGAAAATACCTGCGCCTGAGGCGTCATCTGCGCCTTTAAGATGATCCGCTGCGCAAGGTCCGGGTTTGCGGCCTGGATCCGGCGCGTTTTAAGCATCTCGTCGATTTTTTCCTCTGGGTGGGTAGCCATAGTAAACCTCACAAGTAATTTTTCAGGCGTTCTTTAAGCGTCGTCTTGGCGCGCATAACCAGCGATTGCAAAGCCTTTAACTTGAGCCCCATGACTTCGGCGGCTTCGTGGTTGCTCAATCCTTCATCAAAACAGAGATTCAATGCAGTTCTCTGCCGCTCCGGCAGAGCGGCGATTTCTTTCTCAAGTATTTTCTGTTTCTCGGCATGTAAAATCGCGATATCGGGTGACTCTCGATCATCGGCGATCCTAAGCTCCTGGTCACCAAGCTCGAGCGGTTTCTTCCGTTTCTGCCAGTCGAGACATAGATTAACCACCACCCGATAAAACCAGGTGGTGAATTTGTTATTTCGCTCCGCTTGCCACTTGCCGGGATCTTCCCACAATTTGACGAAAGCATCCTGTACGACGTCTTCGGCAGCCTCCTTATTTTGTAGATAGCGGTAAGCGAGCCGGTAGAATCGCTCTGTGTGTCGCTGCACGAGAACACTGAAAGCCTGTTGGCTGCCATCTTGGATAAGCGTAAGGAGCGCTTCATCGTCTTTCTCGGGCCATGCAACAGGCATAGAGTTGTGATTCGAGTTGTCTCTCGAAGTTGGGTGAATTGATGGAACTTCTCAATCATACATCGATCCAACTGAGAGCCAAAGCACCCCATTACTCTACACCTCAACTGATGATACGACCGAGATAGAGAAAGTATTCGGTGGACTGACTTTATTAAACGTGGTTCAGCAAACGGGAATTTGGTCGTATTGAGCTCCCCTTTGAACGTTCAGCAACTTCACACCTTAACTTGCTCTTGGACGAACTTGACAGCCGGCAAAGGGATGTCTTAGAAGCGGCAGATAGTAACGATTATTGAATAAAGCTGTTAAAAGGAGAGATTGGCGCGTCAGAAATCACAGGCAAAATTAGGGTTGGAGAAAATCTAAAGGGATAAGGAGACAAATCATGGCACGTATCGCACACATTGCGCTTCTGACAAAAGATACGGAGAAATTGGCGGAGTTCTATAAGACGTCCTTCGGTATGAAAGAAGTCGCACGCAGCGGCGAAGGCGGGGAGCATGGTAGAGCAATCTATGTATCCGACGGCCACATTAATCTGGCCATTCTGCCGGCGCGCAATCGGCGCGAGGGCATCTATCATTTCGGTATTGCAGTAGACGATGTGAAGGGCGCGGTCGAAACCGCTCTCGCGGCGGGGGCCACAGGCGGCACCGCCGAGCTACCAAAAGATGGGCGGTTCGCTGAGACCTTTGTGCTCGACCCGGTCGGCACCCGGGTCGATCTGTCGCCGGGCTGGAAAGTGTAGACGACATCAGGTGACACTGAGTACAAGCAGCCTAAGGGCATAGAAAATCCATGTAGCTAAAACTGCTCAATTGTTCCGTTTTAATCCGCGTTAGAAACAGACAGCTCTCAGAGTCAGCAGCATAGTCTCGGAATTTCTTGTCCGCTGCGTGGCGTAGCCGTATGTCAGGGCTGCGGAAGTGCATGAACGGTCTTAGGATTAGGGTCGGTTTTGGTCCGATGTTTTTACGGAGGTTTTTTCAAGCCTTCACCAGCCCCCAGAGGAACTGATAACCAATTATTAGTGCGAGCCGGATAAAAGCTCTCCAGTCGGAGGGATTTAACTCAACTCGACGAGGGCTGACGAAGTGCCGCCCACGCATGCGCTAGCTGGGCCAATTTGACAAAAAAGTACCCCTTCGTTAGGTAAAGAAGGAATAACTGAACGAATTTTTTGAGCAGGAGGAATGAGGAATAATGAGCGACTTCTACAGCGCGTGGTTAGATCGGTCTAAGAGCAATCAGAAGAAGGTGGACGAAGCTCCGCGGGTAGCCAAATCCAAAGACCTCAAATGGGTGCGCACGCCGCAGGACTATAAGGCTGCCTTGATGATTGCTCCAGAGACCGGCTTCCCTACCGGCGGCAGCTGTCTCATGCGAGCTGAGATTCCGGTAGGCTGGCATACCGGCAAGCACTTTCATGGCGAAGAGGCGATCTACGTTGAGAGCGGCGAAGGCTTTCTTATTTTGGATGAAAAACGTTACGACTTCTTCCCGGGAACGATTTTACACATTCCCTACCGTTCACCGCATCAGCTCTTCAATACCGGAAACGCGTCCGTGGGTTACCTTTCAGGGCTAGCTTGGCACCTGGAAGCTGACGTTTACATGGGGAAGTTGGAGCAACTCGAAGAATGCGGCGAAAATGATCCAAATGTTTTAGCAAACATCCCTCAAGAAGAGTCCCAGTATTGGCCTGAAGACGGCCGGCGTATCTCAATGCACCAACAACAACACGAGAAATCCGGCGAGTCGAAACACGGCGCGACTTATTTCTTGATGGGCCGAAGCGGTAAACAGAACGGATTTCGGGCTACGGGTGTGGCAATCAGCTCGATCTTTGTCGATCTGCCGCACACCAAGAGTCACAGCCATGCTCATCCGGAAGCCTACCTGTATGCACTGGAGGGTGACGGCTATTCGGAGATTGGCGGCAAACGTTACGATTGGAATCAGGGCGATGCCGTCCATGTGCCTCCGGGCATGTTGCATCATCAACATTTCAACCCCTTCGACAGGGATATGAAAGAGCTCCGCTTCGAGTTCGGTGTTCGCTATTGGTTCGTCGATCAATGGAAGAAAGGCTACACCACGGTGGACAAACACTTGAAGGCGACCACTCACATGGACGATTGAGAATAATCAAATGACAGCACTTGACGGCGGGTTAACGGAATTGTTACCCGCCGTTTTGCTTGATGGAGCAGATCAGCACATTTTCAGATGTGGTTTGCGTTCAGCCAGGATTGCAAGTTGAACGGAAAGTAGTGGCGAGGAGCAAATCTTCCGCACGAAGACAGAATTTGGTCCAGAAGAAATCGCTCAACGAAAAACTTACGCGCACTAGTAGAACTTTCTTGCAACAAATAACCAGATCTTTTATAGAGTAGTCAATGACGTTACGGAATTCCAAGAACGGCGCGCCGAAGATGATGCTGGGCTTCATTGTGCGCCGTTGCGCGGCCGATATCGGGCATACGCCGAGCCCCGATGAATTCGCCGCTTGGGCCAATGCGCGTCGCCAGGACGGACATGAGTATTGCCTGTTTGGCAAACCGATTTCACCCTCCATCGCCAAAGTCATGTTCCAGCAGCCGGGCCGGTTAGTTACCGTCAATGGGGATAGCTTTGAAAAACATTGGCGCGGTCCGCGCGGCTAGATCTTGGACCGCCTGCACTTTTGCCAATTTGGGCTGGCGCATTCACTGCACAACTCCCCAGATCTAAGTCGCGAGGGCGCTGGCGGCGTTGGCCGTGAGTTTTGACCTGATCAGCGTAGACGCAATCGAAACGATTCCTGGCTAAAGGGTTCACCGTGATCGCTAGCCTTCTGGTCTCTGCGTCATGGAGCCAGCTAATCGCCGGATAGTCAAAGTTGATCGTCTATAACCACCTGATATTTTTCCCCGGCTATGCAGATGGCGCTTTTTAAACGTGTCTGCGGAAGGGATACGCAGTGAGTCTCAAACGGCTTTCTTCTATTGCTGCCGGCATTATCTTGGTCCTATCCGCTTTCGAAGCTCATGCCCAGAGAAAACCTGAAAAGCTCCGGATCGGCTACGCCGCGCGCGCGGTGGCACATTCGGTGCCTTTTGTCGCGAAAGAGGCGGGATTTTTTTCCGAAGAAGGCATTGACGCCGAGGTGGTCAGAACGGCAGGGTCAATCGCGCCGATGGCGCTGATTGCCAACGAGGTCGATCTCGCGATCATGTCGGCATATTTGATGATTCCAGTCTCGGAACGGAATCGCGATATCGTCATGCTGGGAGGCTTTTCGCGCTATGCTTCGATGGTGCTGGTCGCGCGTCCCGAGATCAAGAGCCCGCAAGATCTCAAGGGTAAAATCGTCGGCATCCAGCGTCCGGGCGACGCCTACGAAAAAAGCCTGCGCTTTGGCTTGCGCCATCTGGGTTTGGACGCTGACAAGGACGTGACGATGCTGGCTCTCGGCACCAACGATGTCATGTGGGGAGCTCTGCAAACCGGCAGGGTAGCGGCAACGATTCTCTCGCCGCCCGGAACTTTGTTTGCGCGCAAGGCCGGCATGAATTTCATGGTCGATCTCACCGATCTAAAACTGGAATACCAAGGTTCGACGATTGCGACGCGGCGCTCGCTGGTTCAAAAAAATCCGGCGCTGGCCACTCGGGCCTTGCGAGCGATCGTCAAAGGCGTCCATCTATTTAAGACTCGCAAGGAAGATACTGTGCGCATTCTCGGCAAGTTCCTCGGCACCGGCGATCGCGAGGCGCTGGAAGAATCGTGGGAATATGCCGCGAAGATGCCGGCCAAGCCCTATGCCGTCGAGAGCGCCGTTCAGGCAGTGCTCGATCATCTGGCGGAAGGGCAACCCAAGTTTGCGCAGTATCGACCTGCTGATTTCATCGATGCGCGCGTCCTCAGCGAAATCGACAAAAGCGGCTATATCGACAAACTCTACGGCGCTCATGGAATCCAAGGCCGCTAGCAGCGGTCTGATGTAATTGGTATTTTGTTTGAACGATGCTAGGGGACAGGCAACCAGGACAGTTCCGAATCATTTCCGGTTTCAGTGCGCAGGGCGATCAACCTGACGCCATAGAGAAGCTTTATTCGGGCATTGAGCAGGGGAAAAGGCACCAGGTCTTACTAGGAGTCACCGGATCGGGGAAAACTTTTACCATCGCCAATGTCATCGAGAGGGCCAATAAGCCGACTCTGGTGTTAGCGCCGAACAAGACACTTGCCGCCCAGCTCTACAATGAATTTAAAGAATTATTCCCCGAAAACGCAGTCCGTTATTTCGTCAGCTACTACGACTACTACCAGCCGGAGGCGTATGTGCCTTCGACGGATACCTTCATCGAGAAGGACTCCGCTATCAACGACGAGATCGACAAGTTGCGGCACTCGGCGACCAAGGCTTTGCTCGAGCGCCGCGACACGCTCATTGTTGCCAGTGTTTCATGCATCTATGGTTTGGGTTCGCCGGAGGCCTACTTCGAGTTGATGGTTTACCTCGAAGAAGGCGCCAGAGTAGAGCGCGATCAAATGCTGCGCAAGCTCGTCGACATTCAATACCAGCGCAGCGATTTTGATTTTCATCGAGGGACTTTCCGGGTGCGCGGCGACTGTGTTGAAGTATTCCCCGCTTATGAAGACAAGTCGGCGCTACGCATCGAGTTCTTCGACGACACCGTCGAAGGCATCTATGAAATCGATCCGCTGCGCGGCAAAGTGCAGCGTCGGGTGGATAAGGCGATGGTGTATCCGGCGAGCCACTACGCGACCACGGAAAGCCGCATGAAACAGGCGACACGCGATATCCGTGTGGAGCTCAGAGAGCGTTTGAAGGAGTTGCGCGATCAAAACAAATTGCTCGAGGCTCAGCGACTGGAACAGCGCACGTTGTACGATCTCGAGCTGCTGGA
>JAJONK010000587.1 GCA_021323355.1 Deltaproteobacteria bacterium | reverse complement strand
CCGGCGATCATGGTGCGCACGGAGATTTCGATGCCCGCTCCCTGTCTTCAAGTTGGCAGTTTCAGCTCGCCAAGCATAAGACCAGCTTCGGCTTAGCGGGGCTGACGATTGCCGCCGTTCTGCTGGCGCTTGCTAAAGGCAGTCGCCGAGCATGAGAAAGTAACGAAAACTTGCCGCCGACGAATTTGGAGAAATCATGAAACCAGTTTTGCTAGTTAGCCTACTTGCTTGTTTCTTGTCCGCTTGCGAAAAACAGGAAGCTAAAGCCCCAACGCCATCGTACGCCGATGTGGTCGAGCGCGCCGGTCCCGCCGTTGTCACAATTCGCGCCGCCAAACGCGCGCGCGCGCCGCAACAGCACCCGTTTTTTAACGATCCGCGATTTCGTGATTTTTTTGGCGGCATTTTTCCCGGAGCTGCCGACAGCCCTCCGAGAGTACAGATGGGGTTGGGCTCGGGAGTCATTGTATCACCGGACGGCACCATCCTGACAAACCATCACGTCTCAGGAAATTCAGGTCGAGCTCACCAGCCACCGCTTATTTAGTGCGAAAGTTGTCGGCTCCGATCCGCCGAGTGATCTCGCCGTTTTGAAAGTCGATGGAAAAGATCTGGCTGTTTTGCCGCTAGCTGATTCGGATCGTGTGCGTGTCGGCGATGTCGCTCTCGCCATCGGCAATCCGCTGGGCGTAGGTCAAACGGTGACGGCCGGGATTATCAGCGCCAAAGGACGCTCCACTGGTCTGAGCGACGGCAGTTTCGAAGATTTCTTGCAAACCGATGCGCCGATCAACCAGGGTAATTCGGGTGGGGCACTGATCAACACCCGGGGCGAGTTGGTCGGTATCAATTCGCAAATTTTGTCACCTTCAGGCGGCAACATCGGTATCGGCTTTGCCATTCCGTCAAATATGGCCCGCAACGTCTCGGAGCAGTTGATCAAGACCGGAAAGGTTCGCCGCGGTCAGCTCGGTGTCGCGATTGAACCGGTGACCCCGGAGTTAGCCTCTAAGCTCGGTATGAAGGAAGTTCGGGGCGTGATGGTCGGTGCCGTGAGTCCTAACAGCCCCGCGGCACGGGCGGGAATTCGCGAAGGCGACGTCATCTTAGCCTTTAACGGAGCGCCGGTGACAGATGGAAATACTCTCTCACGATATCGCGGCAGGGTCGCGAGCAAGAGGTGGAGGTCACCCTAGGCGAGTATCAGCCGGCCACGGCACAACGCCGCAGGTAGTTGCTTCTGCACGCGTGGAAAAAGTTGTGCAGCGCCCAGCCCGGATTGTGCCGTGAGGTCTTATCTTAACTGACGATCTTTGAACCCGTGTCTGCTAGTCCAGTTGCGTTATGCTTGCGGCGCCGTATCGCGGTATTGAGCCGCAGCGTCCGGCAACGCGCAAACTGTTTAAGACTTTGGGGCGCAACGTCGAGAATTGAACTTCGGCTCACGGATGTCTTACATCCAATTCAACTCGCGGTTATATGCTTACGGTAGTCTGGATGTGCCCACCGGTGCAGGTATAGAAATCGGTTCACCGATTCAAGCGTTAAGAAGAGCCTTTAATTGAGAAGTGTCCACCGGCTTGCGAAGGAAATGGTGGAATTCGGATCCGGTTTGTTTTTGCCGGGCGATCTCTTCTTCGAACCCGGTAAGGGCGATAAACTTCGTCGTCTGCAGTTCCTTAAATTGTTTGAGGCGATTCAGTAGCTCATAACCGCCGATATCCGGAAGCCCAATATCGAGGATGATGATGTCAGGCGAAAACTCACCGGCGACTTCTATGGCTGTGCGACCATTGAAAGCCGTCCGAACCTTGTAGCCGGACATCTCCAGCAAGATCGCTGTCGACTTACAGGCCACCTGATGGTCGTCGACGAGGAGGACCTTACGGATGGCTACGTCTTTCATACATTGCGCCTTCCATCTGACCTCGTTGTTTCCCTGCCGACCGAATGCCTCCTGGGACAACCTTCCTGTCCAATGTAATTTGTGTCCTAATTTTCGGATTGCAAGTCCCATTCGTAACATTTTTTAAATCGTCATACGCGCGCTCACATTGCTATCAGGTGAATTTAGCTTAGGGCACGCGCTTTGAAGAAAAGAAGTTCAGTGGCATACACCTTGCTCAGATTCGCCCATCATGCGTGAGGCCAAGTGTGGTGCCCACCTTATCATCAATCCATGAGGGAGAACCAGCAATGACAACCGATACCGAAAGATTAAATCAGTACTCGTCTGCTTCGCTTGATCAGGATCGGCGGGGCGCCCGATCTCAAAACATGAGTGAAACCGAGCGTTGGGTGTCGCTCGTTATCGGTGGCGGGCTCCTGGCCCTGGGACTGAAACAGGGAATCCGGGACGGTCTGATGCTCGCTGTCACCGGCGGTGCACTACTTTATCGCGGCGCCACCGGAGAGTGTCCGCTGTATAAAGTTGCTGGAATCGATACCTCGACGGATCGTCCACGTCCTGGCGTCAGCGTACCGCACGGACGCGGCGTGAAGGTCGAGAATGCCGTTCTCATCAATAAGTCGTCGGCGGAGTTGTATCGCTTCTGGCGCCAATTCGAGAACCTACCGAGATTCATGGACAATCTGATTTCCGTCAAAACCGAAGGTGGCCAGCGCTCCCATTGGGTTGTCAAGGCGATCGGTAACGCAGAGATCTCCTGGGATGCCGAAATTGTTAACGACATACCCAATGAGCTAATCGCCTGGCGTACAGTGGAAAATTCTGACGTCGATCACGCCGGTTCGGTGCGCTTCGAAGGGACCGAGCGGGGCACGAGAGTGAAAGTGACGATGGAATACCGGCCACCCGCAGGCAGGGTAGGCGTTGGTCTGGCAAAGCTCTTTGGTCAAGAACCGCGGCAGATGATTGAAAGCGATCTGCGGCGGTTCAAACAGCTGATGGAATCAGGTGAAATAGTATCCGCTCAAGGACCGACTCATATGGGGAGCGTCGATCGCAGCATTTAGACGCTGTGCCAATAGCCGAATAGCCGATTTTTTCTGTGACATCGCCGCTGAGACCCCATGCCATCGTCGTTAATCTGCCCTCTGGAGCAGATTAGCGCGCCGTTAACGGCCCCGACCTTATCACCGAGATCTTGCATAATTCGTTCGCTTCGTAGCTTGCGCGTGAGCACGAATCTCTTCTAGCAGGTGCTGAAAAAAGCCTTTTGCAGGCTGCTCAAAAAGAGCCAGGTGCGAGGCGCGCGAAAAATCGACGAGCGGAGGCGTACTTACAGTACGTTGCAGCGAGGCGATTGAGCGTCAACGAAGCATATGGGTCTTTTTCAACAGCCTGCTAGGCGCTCGCGAGTGCAGGGCGGCGCGTGTGCCAATCGGTGCCGTCCTGGAATGCCAAGGCTGCGTTCAGAACGATTTGATCAGCGTACCAACTGCCGATCAGTTGCATGCCGATCGGCAATCCCTCAGCGTTAATGCCG
>JAJONK010000082.1 GCA_021323355.1 Deltaproteobacteria bacterium | reverse complement strand
ATGGATTGGCTGAGCAGCCAGGAGAAGGCAAGGCTAAAAAATTTGTTCCCGATAAGGTTCACGAACCGCATCGCTTGATCTTCCATTGGATACACCAATCGAACCCCGTTAACGAAATCTGCTTTGCCTGATACAAGCAGATCGTAGAAACGAACCAAATCTTCAGGAGGCACCGTCAGGTCAGCGTCAAGAATCATCAAGATGTCTCCCTTCGCCTGATCAAAGCCTAATCTAACAGCATCCCCCTTTCCTTCTCCTAATTGTTTCATCAATCTGCACGCCCGATTGGGATATTTCAACATTGCCCGTTCTATCGCTGCGTAAGTATCATCTCTCGAATGTCCCTCGACAAACACAAGTTCCGTGCTGGCACCGAGCGTCGGTGTCCGAACAAAAATGCGCTCAACGTTACCGCTCTCGTTTCGCGCTGGAACAACTACGGAGACGCGTGGCTGTTCATCAGCGGTTCTGATTACCGCTGAATCTTGGGGCCGAGCGATAACAAAATTAGTCATCGCTAACATAGAAAATGGCCATAGTTTGACCAAAAACCGGTTGGCGAAATTAGCGGCAAGCGGCAAAGGAACGGGGCACAATATCTCCCGCGTACGTTTGATGACCTCGAAATCCGCCAAGCTGAGCAAGTTGGCAAGATCTTCGACGGTTAGCCAGTTTTGTTCGAGCGTGGGCTTGCTCAACTGCAATAGTTGCGACAATGCAATCAGCGGCTGCCAAACATAGCTGTATGTATTCAGGATTAAGCGCGTGCGACGGTGACTGAGCGAGCGCAATTGTTTAAAGACGGTTTGAACGTCCCATAGATCATTTACCAAATCCGAAAGGACAATGACATCGAATTGACCATCAAAAACGACTTCGTGTGCGTCAGCTTCTATAAAGCTCAGCTGCGGATATTTCTCCCTCGCCTGTTTAATCATCCCTCTTGAAAAATCCACCCCAACGCCGAGAGATGGGTTCACTGCAGCCAGTAGGTCGCCTGTGCCACAGCCGATTTCTAGCACTCGCCTTCCGGGCGAGATCAAATGGGAATAGTAGTGAGCCAGTTGTTTCTGGTAAAAGGCTCCCGAGCCGTTCCAACCCTCGGCAATGCTTCGAGCCACCTGATCCCAATGAGCCATTCGAGCTTTCTGGTAACCACGGGCACTTACGTCGGTGTGCTCAACAGCCGAAGATAGAGCCGACGCTTCTTCGTTCGCATGAACTAATTCTGGCATCATCTAGAGCGCTCCTTAGACGGCGGTGCTAAGTTAGATAACCCGTGCAGTAGTGTTGCCGACCAAAATAAAAGTGGGACATGGCGCAGGCCCTACCGAATGCTCTGAAAACGACTGCCTCTTCAGAACGTAGCAACAGGATCCGAGTAGGTCATCCTAAAGCGAGGCAACTCAATTTGTCGTGAGTTTCAAAACCCGCCGATACAGCATAAAACTAAGTCCAAAAAAATTTTTCCCGCAGGAATTGAAAATAGTACGCTCCTCCCCATTGTATGACTCGAAGCTTTCTTTGGCCGCCTATCCGTGGTGGTTCGTCGGCCGGTATTTCGCCGACCTTCAGTCTTCGTTTAGCCGCCCTCACCGACATTAGAGGCTCCCAACTGATCGTCGTATGGAAAAGCTTCTCAGCGGCGGAGTAGGCTTCATCGGTATGCAGCTCGAGATCGTAGATCAATTGAGTTTTGTAAGCGCGGAAGATCACCATCGAATCGGTATAGCACCCGCCATGCAGCACGTTGATCGTTTTAGTGAACAGCCAGTTGCCGAAGGCTGTAATCACGTCATCATCATCGCTCTTAGCCCCGTCCAGGTAACGGGAGCCAATCACCATGTCGTATCCTTCTTTCATTTTCTCGGTCAATGCAGGAATTCGCTCCGGAACCGAGTTGCCGTCGGGGCTGAAGGTAACGATCACGTCTCCTTCAATGTACGGCAATACTTCGGTATAAGCGTGGCGAAATCCGCGTCGTTTCTGGACGTTTAGCATACTCGATGGTTCCATCGGTCGAGCCGCCGTCTAAAATTACGATCTGGTCATACCATTCTTTTTTCACCCGCGGCATGATCGCCTTCATGCCCTCAATTTCATTCAGTGCTAGAACTAGCAGAGTCACTTTCACACTGGACCGTCCAGAGCCTGGTTCTCAAATCGCCTGTACATAAAGAATGCTATGACTGTTGATGGGTCCTGCACCTCAGAACGAAATATCATTTCTTCGACTTCTTGAATATTGAAGAACCGGAGTTCTCGGTGCCCGATTTCCGCGGGCGCATACTCCCGTTCCTTTGCACACTCGGTCGCCGCAAACAGCTGCACTCTGGCCGCCAAAATTCCCCCATCCGGAGTGATAAAGCCCAACGATCGAATTGCTTCGGATTTGCAATCGAGTCCTGTCTCTTCCTTTAGTTCTCGACCCGCTGCGCTCGCAGACACCTCTTGCCGATCGATAAAACCTCGCGGAATCTCCCATGAGTATTGCCCAATGGGATGACGGTAAATGCGGATTAGGCCGATTTTGCCGTCAACGATCGGCAGAATCGCCACTCCGGTGACGAGATTAGAGGCGACACGTTTTGGCGCAACCACCAGATAATCTCTGATGGTCGTGCGGCCTTGGGAAGTCAGTTCGTCAAAGAAGATATTAAACTGGTTGTTCTCGCAGACAAGTTTTCGCTTTTTTTGCTCCGGCTGCTGAGGTTTCGCACCCATCGAATCAGCAGATCGTCGCTTTCGCACAGAATCGCGTCGCACGCACTAAGGGTTCAGGCTGCAGCCAATATTCTTCTGACTAACCGTTGTGACGCCATTTCGCGGATGTGCTCAGCCGTAAGCGAACCGTATTTTGCCTCTATCATCCGCAAATACTGTGGATTGCTGAAATACCGGTGAAAAGCCTCATCACGAAATCTCAGCACCTCCGCGCCTGATAGGTACTTCGTGGCCAAGGGCAAGGTGTCGATGGCATGCTGCGAATAGCCGGACCATTTCTCCGGGAGCGGCCAACCTTCTCTCATCGCCAGGTTGTATAACTGGGATCCAGGATAGGCCATGGCAGAATAGAAGTTCGCGAATTCACAGTTGAGTTCGAGAGCTAAATTAAGCGTCGATTCCATGCTCTCCAGATCATCTTCCGGAAGACCAAAAATATAATTGGCGATCACGTTAACATCGGCTGCTCTCACGTTCTCCAAAGTGCGAAAGATCACCTCTTGATCAAATCCTTTATCTACGTCATCACGCACCCGATCGCTAGCCGCCTCGATGCCGAACGCCAGCCAGTTGAAGCCTGCGCGTTTGAGCTTTTCCAGCATCCCGTCCTTGACCGTGTCGACACGCGCGTAAGCCCAGATATTCAGGTCGTAGCCGCGTTCGATAATCGCATCGCATATCCCAAGTATATGACGTGAATTCAGAACGAACATCTCGTCGGCTATTTTAATGTTGCGAATGCCCGGCGCGCTCCAAAAGCGATAACTATTGACGCTTTCTTTCCATCCCGCTTCCTTTTCTCCGGTCTTAAACGGCGCTTGAATACAGCAGAAGCTGCAATGAAAAGGACAGCCGAAGGTTGTGTAAAACGAGGCATAGGGCTCTCGCTGAAGATCTCCGAAGCAGTGCCAGTTGTGGGCTCGGTACTTGTCCATAGGCAAAAGGTCCCATGCGAGTTCCGGGATTTCGTCATCTAGATTCTTGACCAGTGGAGCTGCGGGTGTGGAGGTGACAACGCCGTCTTTCCAAAAACAAATTCCCCGCACCTTCGAATAGTCCGGTGATGTAGATTTTGCGGCCTGCAACAAATCGACGAGAGTATAGGGTCCTTCTCCGGTGCACACGAAATCCGCCGCTTCCTCGCGCAACGTACGCTCCGGAAGCGCCGCGACATGTCCGCCGACCAGCGCTAATTTGCGGTTCGGGTTGAGTTCTTTAAGCGCATCGCAGATCAAGCCTGAGACCGTCATGTTTTGGGTAGAGGCCGATGGTTGATGGCCGTAAACGACAATCACGGCCAATCGAGGATCCATCTCTTCGATCCGCGTTGCGGTCTCTTCGGGTGTTAGATTCTCCGCTTCCGCATCTACGATTTGAACCGAGAAACCGTGTTTACGAACAAACGTTGCCAATAAGCTTGCCCATACCGGAGGCTCGATGGCCGCCAGCTTCGATCCCAAAGATTGATAAACCTGCATGCGGGTTCCGGGGTGAACCAGTACCAGGTCCAATTGGCCATTACGAGACATAACGTTCGCCCTCACCGGAGACGCTGTTCAGGAGAGAACATAACTGCAGGATTTTTTCTCGCTCGAGATCCGGATAATTACCTATGTAGAAGCCGTAGAAATGAACATGATCGACGTTTGGATACTTTTCAAACTCGCGCTCGCCCATTATTCTTCTTAGATAAGGCTGCCTCAATTGATTTCCGCCGCCCGAGGTGCCGCGGCGGAATTCTACGTTGTAGCGCCGCATCATTTGCATCACGTTTTCACATAACACCGGATCAGCGCGATTGAGCACCAACGTGAACGCGTAATTGCAGCTTCCCGCCGTGACAAAATCGGTCTGGTACTTCTCAGGGTCTAGATGTTCGAGAAACAAGTTTAAATTCTCCGATCTTATCCTGTTGTTGGCATCGAGCCGCTTGAGTTGAGAACGGCCAATGACAGCATTGATTTCCGTGCTTCGAACATTGTATGCCGGGAATGCAAATATAAAGTCGGGGTTCAGATCCGGGTAGTTTCGATAGAAACTCTCCTTAAGCTCGGACGAACTCGACTCTCGTACCATGCCATGGGAACGAAGCATGCGCAGCGTTTCATGCAGATCAGAGTCGTTGGTGCAAATCATACCACCCTCGATGGTGCTCATATGATGCGCATAGTAGAAAGAGAAGTTGGACATCAGCCCGAAAGTTCCTAGCTTTTGCCCCTCGCAGGTCGCTCCATGTGATTCACAAACGTCTTCGATAAGCGGAATACCTCGGCCTTTAAGCTCGGCTAGAACGGACTTCTGCAAAGCATTGAAACCTAACACGTGAGTCATGAATACGGCTCGGGTGTTGGGCGAAATTTTTTCGAGGATCTGTTGGTTGTCCATTCCAAGAGTGCGACGATCGATGTCGACGAATACCGGCTTAAATCCGGACTGGATGACCGAAGCAATATCGGATACCCAAGTCAATGGTGGCACGATTATTTCTCCGGAGCCATAACGCTCTTTAAGCGCGCACATAGTTAAGAGATTCGCCGAGGAACCGGAATTTACAAAGACGCTGTATTTGACCCCCAGCCAAGCCGACCACTCTTTTTCAAACTCCTTGACCTGATCGGATTGCGTCAAGATCGGATCTTGCTGATGCAGCAGCTCGACAACCTTGGCGAAATCCTCCTTAGCCAGATTGTTCTTCATTAATGGCCAAGCGAGATTTTGGATAGTATTCATGATTCGATTAAAACGGCCCGCGAAATTCGAACTCGACAAGGTCTTTTCGTTCCTGCGGCAACCAAGCGTTTTTGCCTCCTTTGACCAAATCATACGCGGTCGATGCGATGGTGCGTGCGTTTGGATAATAGAGCTCCTCCAGAACCGGAGTTGGCGGGCAGGTCACCGGCGCATATCCTAGGCGTTGGACGGCCACATGCCTGTCGTGTTGCAGCCTTTCGATTACCTGGCTGACTATTTCCGCGCCGGCACCGCAGACTGTCCATCCATTGTCGACGACACACAGACGGCCGGTTTTTCGTGCGGATTTTACAATCGTATCGATGTCAAGCGGGCTAAGCCAGACGGGATCGATCACTTCCGCGTCGATGCCGGTTGATGCAAGGTAATCACGCGCTCTCAGACATTCCAATACCATGTACGAAATTCCGACGAGTGTAATATCATGGCCTTGCGCTAAAACGCGGGCTTTGCCGGCTGGAACGGTGTATTCGGATTCAGGAACCACGCCTTTTTGGAAATGGAGAATCCGATGCTCAACATAGATAACCGGATCACCATCGCGGATCGCCTGGATCAAGCATCCCTTCGCGTCATAAGGATTGGCCGGCGCAACCACTTTCAGACCGGGAATGTGCATGAAGAGCGAGTGTAATCCCTGGGAGTGCTGAGCGCCCTGCCCCCAACTCTTCCCGATCATGCAGCGAACAACCATCGGCACATGAACTTGACCGCCGTACATGTAGCGACTCTTGGCCGCGATGTTCACCAATTGATTCATCGCCAACAGCATGAAATCCATGCGGATGTGAACGTGAATCGGCCGCAGTCCCGCTAAAGCCATTCCGATGGCGACTCCGGTCATGGCGTCCTCGGAAAGTGGAGTTCCGAAAACACGTTGCGGGCCATATTTTTCAAGCAGCCCGCGCGTGGTTCCTTGAATTGCCTTGGGATCGTCGACATCGAGACCAAAAATCACCACTGATCCGTCTCGCGCCATCTCCTGATCCGTAGCTTCGCGAATCGCATCGATATACGACAGAGTGCGTTCCATTTAGTCCCCGATCACATCCATATATAACTCTTCCGGTTGTGGATACGGGCTTTCCTCCGCAAAGCGGATGGCCGCGCTGATTTCCTCTTCCACTTCGGTTTTCAACCGGCTGCAAGCTTCCGCTGACAGAAGGCATTCTATCCGCGGCAACGCGTCCCGTTCGAGCCACGGGCTCGCTTCTTGCCGGCTCCGGTAACCCAAATCGAAATCTTCGTTCGGGCCGACGTGTTCTTTCCAACGATATGTAAGGCATTCAAAAAAATACGGCCCACTCCCGCCTGCGCGCATGAGATCCGCCGCGGCATTAATCCGGTTATAAAGCCGCTGCGTATCGCCATCGCCGATCTGCTCCGCTACGATGCCATGGGCTTTGGCCTTGTCGCACGGGTTCGGAGCCTTCTGACGACGCGATATATGAGTATGGATGGCGTAGAAATTATTCTCGCAGACAAATATCACCGGGAGCTCCTTCAGAGCGGCGAAATTAAGGCTCTCATGAAAAACTCCCTCCTCCGTCGCTCCATCGCCAAAAAAACTCACGACGACATTTTTTCTCTTCTGTAGTTTCATGGCGTACGCATAACCGACAGCATTAGGGATAGTCGTTCCGACGACTGCCGAGGCTCCCATGACGCCGTGAGCGACATCAACGAGGTGCATCGACCCACCCTTTCCTTTCGCGCACCCTGTAGCCTTGCCGTAAAGCTCAGCGAACATTTTTTTTAAGTCACCGCCTTTAGCCAAATAGTACGCGTGACTTCGATAGCTGCCAAATACGGTGTCGTCGGGGCGCAGAGCCTCGCACACCCCCACGGCTATCCACTCCTGACCGATTGAGAGATGCACGGGACTCTTGATCTTATCGGTGGGATAAATCCGGGCAATTTCTTCCTCCACTCGGCGGATCCGATATAGAGATCTAAAAATACGTTCGTTCATGAGGTTATATATCCCTGTGACAAGTATCGAGGTACCACTGGTAGGTTTTTTCCAGACCTAAACGCAGTGATATCTTTGGCTGCCATCCAAGAGCGAAAAGCTCGCTGGAATCCAGCGACTTCAATGGCATACCGTCGGGCTTCTTCGGGTTAAAGCGTAGCTCTCCGGAGAACCCCACTACTTCTTTAATCAGTTCGGCAATCTCCCTGATTGACGCGTCTGAGCCGCTTCCCAGATTGATGGGCACTGAGCTGCTATATTGGTTCATTAAGAAAATGGCTGCATCAGCGACGTCGGCGACATAAATAAATTCCCGGCGCGGCGAACCCGATCCCCAGACTTCGACATTATCCGCTTGGGAAAGCTTTGCCTGATGCATTTTGACCATCAAAGCGGCAATCACATGCGAGTCCTCGACGCCGAAGTCGTCGCCTGGTCCAAAGACATTGGCGGGAATGGCGCTGATCATATCGATGCCATGTTGCTGCCGATATGCTTGACTCAATTTAATCCCGGCAAGCTTGGCGGTCGCATAAGCCTCGTTAGTAGACTCCAGAACTCCCGTCATCAAAGACGAAACCTGCATGGGTTGCAAGCAAGCTCGCGGGTAGCAGCAGGAACTGCCCATATAAAGCAATTTCTTGACGCCGCAACGACACGCACTGTCGATGACATGGCAATCCACAAGCAGGTTGTTCAGCATCAGATCCGCCGGGAGTTTTTGATTAGCGCCGATGCCGCCCGACTCGCCGCCCACGGCGAAAACGTATTCAGGCAGAGTCCGTGAGAAAAAAGCTTCGACCTCTCGGGCATCGATTAACGAAGGTTTTCCAGGATCGCCGAGAAGATTCTCATAGCCGTCCGCTCTCAACCGTGTTCTGATGGCCTCTCCGATGAGTCCATGGTCGTCCGCAATAAAGATTCTCGCGTCCTTGTGCATTTATTAATGGATTAGAAATCGAGGGTGCCAAGCTGTAGGGCTGGTCCGGCTACAAATCTCTGTCCAATCGGTCATTCAGTTCGCCGACGAAATCGTATTCCCGTGAATCGCGGATTTTTTCTTCGGCCGAGTAATCCTTTTCGTGATCGTAGAAAATGATCTGACTCCCAGAGAAATCAAAATGAAAAGGGACCGATATAAGCTTCTTGAGCGCCTCTTTTACTTGATTCTGCTTGCCCGGAGGCACAAACAGGAGCATAAAACCTCCGCCGCCGGCGCCCAGCAACTTTCCCCCGAGAGCGCCGTTCGCGAGGGCGTGCGCATAGAGCTCATCGACGTAGCTGTTTGAAACTCTCGCGCTCAGGCTGCGCTTGGCTTGCCATCCCTCGTCCAGGAGAGTGCCAAAAGCAGTTATGTCCCGCCCATTATTTAGAACTGCGAGGCTTTCTTCGACCAGACCTTTCATGATGCGCAATTGGCTTCTTTTTCCGTCGACATCGGCAACGTAACTGCCGGCAACATCCGAGGCGGTGCGCTCTATGCCTGTATAGAAAAGCATTAGATGAGACCTTAACTCGCGCAGGCGATCCCCTGATAACGTAATCGGTTTGACGGTGATTTCACCGTCTTGGGAAAAAACCACATGATTGAATCCGCCAAATGCCGCCAAAACCTGATCCTGCGAACCGACGGTTTCCTTGATCATCTCCTGTTCGATCTGAATGCTTTCCGCCGCCAGTTGTCGCTTGGTTGGCATCTGTCCTTTGAGAGCGTATAGGGCGTGCAACAAACCCACCGTGAAGGCAGAACTTGAGCCCATGCCGCTCCGAGCCGGAAGGTCACCATCGTGGTGAATCTCCACGCCTCGATCAATTTTTAAGTAACGCAGCACTTCACGCACGGCGGGATGAGCGATTTCATCGACGACTTGGCAGTTTTCAATCTGCGAATAAACAACGCGAATCCTATGTTTAAAAAACGGCGGCAGATAACGGCAGGTGAGATAGCAGTATTTGTCGATGGTTGCGCCCAGCACCGTGCCGCCGTGGTCGCGGTACCATGCAGGGTAATCGGTGCCACCACCAAAGAAAGAAATACGAAATGGCGTCCTGCTAATGATCATTGATCACGCACCTTTCTAAAGATCCTGTCGATGACTTCCACAGCTGCGGGCAAATCATCGACGATGTAATCCGGCGCAACCTTCTGCTCAGAAGCTACTTGAGCCCCATAGCCCGTGCGTACCAGCATCGTCAAAGCTCCAACCCGGCAACCCATCTCGATATCGCTCAACTTGTCACCAATAACAATGCTGCCTGACAAATCAAAGTTCAAATCTTCCGATGCCTTTTGGATTAATCCAGTGCGCGGTTTACGGCAGAAACATTGGTCTTGAGGAGTATGCGGGCAAAAATAGAGACCATCGAGAGTTATCTCTTCAGCACGCAGCATCTCTAAAAACCTGTCATGAATCCGCGTCAACTGCACTTCATCAAAATATCCCCGTCCGACCGCCGATTGATTGGTAATGACAACCAGCCCGAAGCCCATGGCACCGAGATCCCGGAGCGCCTTGCCTGCCCCGGGAATCAGCGCAATCTGTTTCGGATCCGACAGGTAAGACACCTCTTCGATGATCGTGCCATCCCTATCGAGTACTACAAACCGCTGTTTCACGTTCATTGATCGCCGCAAAAAATTGTTCGGCGGCAGCAAAATCCTCCGGCGTGCCGATATCGAGAAAACGTCCCCGCTCCTGATAACCATAAAGCCCGTGGTTCATCAGGGTGGGGAAAACGTCATGTTCCAGTGAAACAACTGTACCTTCGGCGATCGAGCGGATAACCTGACGGCTAAGCAAATACACGCCGGCGTTAATCGACCCTGAACCGCCTTGTTTTTTTTCGACAAATTGGGTCACAGTGCCGTCAGAATCAATCTTTACCGAGCCGTAACGCTCTGTGTTCGGCACATCGGCCAACAACATCGTCGCTTGGGAACCGCGGTTACAATGCCAAGCCCACAAGCTGGTCAAATCCGTGGCGCAGAACGAGTCTCCGTTCATGACCAGAACAGGATCGGACAGAAGATACGGCAAAGCCAATCGCAGAGCGCCGCCCGTGCCTAGAGGCCGCGTTTCCCGTGAATATGAAATCTGCAATTTTCTATATCTTTTGCCAAATGTTTGCTCGATCTGTTCTCCCAGATGTCCGGTACATAACACAACTCTAGAAGATCCTGCGTTTAATAACTGGTCTAGCAAGTATGTCAAAAAAGGGCGCCCATGAATCTCCGCCAGTGCTTTTGGCCGATCCGAGACCACTGGACGTAACCGTGTTCCTAATCCACCTGCGAGCACTGCCACGCTGAGATCTGAAAAAGCGCTGACGTCCTGCCCCACTACGATTTCTCTTCGCCCTTGAACAAAACTAAATATTCGCGAACTCAGCACGGCCCATCATGCGATACCCCTTCAGTAACTCCTGGATACCTGAGTCTAATGACCGCTTGGCCTCGAAGCCCGCATCCCGCAGGCGTTGGTTCGAGACGATGTAATTGCGCTTATCGGGATCGGTTCCCACCTGACCGAAGTGGATGTAAAAGTTAGGCACGTATTCTTTAATCTTCAAAGCCAGCGCTTCTTTTGAAAGATTGGCGCTATCGAGCCCAGCGTTATACGGCCGGCCCGCCATTTTCTTGCCGTTTACGATGCAATGAATAAAACAATCCGCGACGTCACGTATATGGATGTAATTTCGCTTGAAATCTTTTTCGAAGATCACAATATAGCCGTCCGTGACGGCGGCATAGACAAAGTGATTGACAAGCAGATCAAGACGCATGCGAGGCGACATGCCGAAAACCGTCGCAAGGCGGAGCGTGACCGTATTGGTCCTTTCCAGGAGCTCCGCTTCGGCATCGGTTTTGGTTTGTCCATAAAGCGAAATCGGCTCGAGCGGAGTGTCCTCGGTACAAAAGACATCTCCCGATTTGGTGCCATAGCCGCTGTTGGTGGTTGGATAGACGATCAACTGATCGTTGCTGCGCAAACGCGCGAGCAGTCGAATGGCTTCAAGATTGACCGAACGAGCCAACCATGGATCGCGATCGCATGCCGGCGCGCCGACGATCGCCGCAAGAGGAATGAGCACGTCCGCGTCTTTAACCAGCCGGCGCATCAACTGCTCATCGCGCGCATCTCCGACGATGAAATCAAACTGCGGGCTGGCGCAAAGATGAAACAAGCTTCTTTGGCGATAAATGAGCCCATCCGCTGCGGTCACTCGATATCCAGCCGCGAGCAAATGCTCGCACAAAACGGATCCCAAATAGCCGGCGGCGCCGGTGATGACGACATGAGTTGGCATTATTGCTTGGATAGTCCTTTGATTTTGTGACGATGGTGCTGACTCATTTCCATACCACATTCAAATGAGAGATTGTAACTGACGAGGAAGGTTTTTATGTGTGGGAAACTATCCGGTGTGCTGCAGCGCCGTCGTTTCTCGCAGAGCGAACTCCTCTAAACAACGCAATATTGAAGCACAGCAGCCTTCAACAACAGTCAGTGCT
>JAJONK010000586.1 GCA_021323355.1 Deltaproteobacteria bacterium | reverse complement strand
TGCTGGACCATGAGCCGAGCGTATAGATCGTAAGCGCTTCCAGCACTGACCCCCGCAACCACTGTTATGGTTTTACCTGCGTAGAAAGGGCTCTGCGCTGTCGCATTCGAGGTCCAGATTAGAAAGAGCAATAACCATAGTATCGGTTTCATAGAGCCTCCGAATAACAAGCCATATCCACGCCACGGTCCCCATCGTTAACTTCTCTGAAGGATGCAGGCACTTGCTCTCAGCCTCCGGCGAGTGTCGAGGCAGTCGCGTTGCTCGCCCGTTTCATCAAAGGCCGTAAAACCGCTTTGCATTCTCGCTCATGAGGGAAGTCGGTCGGATACATGATAAAGTCCTCGCCCATCTCACGGACCACCGCATCGAGGATCTTCTCATCGGTCTCGCAAGTGATGTAGACGTTGCCGGTCTTGAAATACTCGCTTGGCAGTTTGCTGAGTGGAAAGTGCTTGCGTTTACGGTCAATGTGAAATTTCTCATCCATACGGTCCATCATGTAGGGAATCCAACCGGCGCCGGCCTCGAGAAAACCCATTCTCAATCTTGGAAAGATATCGAAGACACCGTCCAGGACCACACTGGTCAGTTGAATCATTTGCGCGATCGGATGCTCGAGCGTGTGAATCATCGACATGGTTTGCAAGAAATCAAAACCGAGACCACGGCTCACTGCGCCGTGAACCGCTAAGGGCACGTTAAGCTTTTGGGCTTCCTCATAAATTGGATGGAAGTCTGCATGGCCATAACCCTTGTTGAGCATTGTCACCGCCGGCAGCATTCCTGCGACCATGTTTTGTTCAAGGATCGCGTGCCTCAGTTCAACGGCGGCTTCCTGCGGGTTGTGGACCGGCAACATCGCCACGCCCTTGAGCCGCGAATCGGCTTTGCAGTAACGGTCGGAGAGCCAATTGTTATAAGCCCGGGCAACCACGCAGGCCCAGTCCGGATCTTGAATCAGGCCGAACGCCAAGCCCGCGGTGGGGTAGAGAACGGCGGCCTTGAGCCTTGCCTCATCGACGAATCGTATCCAGGCTTCTGCGGATGTCGCGTTGACCTTGTCCATGCCTTTGACGAAGCCGCGCGGCCATCCATCGAGAGAAGGGAAGATGGAAAAAACTCCAGAGCGCTTGTGGCCTCGGTAAGCGCCTTCGAAATACTGCGCCAGCTCGCTGTCGTTTTCCAATACATGCCCGTCGGCATCGATCACGGTAACATCGTTCATGAGTTTACTTCTCCCTGTGACAGAACGCAGTCAAAGGTCAAGATGCAGCAGTCAAATCTTAAGCTTGGGGAATCAGATCTAGTCCAACTCAGCCCTGGCTTAACATCGCGCTCTGAGCGGCGTCAACCAAAAAGCGCCGTAAAGTTTTAATCCAAAAATAGTTCACATCGTTCAGAATGAACGACCTTGAATCCTGTGCATTAACTGGCTTTTTCGCGAAAACCTGTGCGCTTGAACCTTGTCCTGCTGGATTTGACGGTGGTCGGTTTATAAAACACGTGGGCGGAGAAGAAAACTTGGCACATCGGGCTGCTGTGGTTTCGCTGACGCGTTTGATCATCAACCTGGGACAGAGTCTATTCGAGTGTCGGTCGATCCAATTAGGTCTTTAAAACTCACGAAAAGCGTATTAGAAGTCGATCTATATCAAGTAAGGAGAGACGCAGTGCGAATTATAGATGCAGATACTCATATCGATGAAACCGACGCGACCTGGGAATATTTCGGGGACGCTGAATTGTCCTATAAACCGACGACAACGTATCCGTCGAATCCCGATCCGAAGTTGCCGCCGGCGCGCTACTGGATGATCGATGGCAAACGCCAGGTTCGTTTCATCCGCAGCGATGTCGATTCCGGCACCACCGTGGAGACGCGTGAATTGTTAGACGTCAAGGCCCGGCTCAAGCACATGGACGAGCTGGGGACTGACATCCAGGTCATCTATCCGACCCTTTTCCTAATGGAAGCTTCAGAAAAACCCGAGCTTAACACCGCCATGCGGCGCAGCTATAACCGCTGGTTGGGCGATCGATGCGGTGAATCGGGCGGCAGATTGCGTTGGGTCTGTATGCCGCCGCTGCAGAACATGGAATCCGCTTTGGAAGAGATGGGCTGGGCTAAAGAACACGGCGCCTGCGGTGTGTTGAAGAAGGGTGATCGGGAAGGCGGGAAGTATCCGGCCGATCCTTACTTCGAACCATTTTATGCCGAAGCCGAAAAGCTCGATCTGCCCATCTGCATTCACACAGGTTCGGGTGTTCCGGACTTCTCGCCGGCTCGAGAATTTTCCCACGGTCAATTCCTGCGTACCAAGGGAGCGGCAATCAACGGTGTGCTCGGTCTGATATTGCACAATGTCCCAGCTAAGTTTCCCAAGCTCCGCATCGGTTGCATCGAAGCCGGTTCAATGTGGGCGCCGTTCGTCGCCTATGATCTACGCCGGCAGCAAGAGAAGCAGAAGGGTCGCACGGCGCTTGGCGGAGAACGTGTTCAAGGCCAATCGTGTCTACATCACGTGTCAGGTCGATGAAGATCTTCCTTACATCATCCGATGCGTCGGCGAGGACAACTTGATGGTTGGCTCGGACTATACGCATCGCGATCCGTCAATGGAGCTCGAGTTCCGTAAGATACTTCAGGAGCGCGCCGACAAGGGCGACATTCCGTCATCCGCGGTGCAGAAGATTTTGTATGACAACCCGAAGACGTTTTATGGGTTGTAGAATTCGGTATTAGGACTGCTGGCCTCCGGCGGCGTTCTCGATATTTTTCGCAACCGTCAACTATGTTAACGAGGTTATTTCAATTATCGAAAGGAGCGGCGAAGCATGATCGTATTGAGCCCCGAGGGAAAGGCACAGACTTCGGTAATGCGAATGGCTGCATTGCCTCGATTTCTGGATCTCCACGGCAAGATTGTTGGCTTGTTGGATAACAGTAAACCGAATGCCGACAAATTACAGGAACGTCTGGCTGAATTACTGAAGGAGCGCGTCGGCGTTGCGGGTGTTGTTGCTCGCCGCAAAATTACCGCGCAGCAAGGCGCACCCAAGCAATACCTCGATGAGCTGGCGGCTCAGGCGGATTTCGTCCTCAGCGGTCTGGGAGATTGAGGCTCCTGCACGTCGTGGAGTATCCACGACTCAATCGAACTTCAGAAGCGCGGCAGATTTGCCGTCACCGTGATCACGCATGCCTTTGAAGCATTAGCCAAGTCGGAAAGAGAAGCATTCGGGTCGCCGGATCATCCGGTGCTAATCGTTCGTCATCCGATAGGCACGATCAAGTTAGAGGAAGTTAACAGACAGGCCGAGACGGTCATCGATAAACTAATTGAGATCTTGATCGAGCCCGAGCGGAAGGCGAACGTTGCCTGATCACATCATTTTAGAATTTTCCATTGAGTTTTTTTGGCACGACCATCCGGAGATATCCCGGACC
The DNA here is from genome assembly GCA_021323355.1 of Deltaproteobacteria bacterium. Taxonomy (GTDB): domain Bacteria; phylum Desulfobacterota; class Binatia; order UBA9968; family UBA9968; genus WHTF01. Next base: position 733 of record JAJONK010000586.1, on the reverse strand, counting down.
TTGGAATTGGGAGTAACCTCATGAATGTTAGCGCGCTGCAGTCCGAAAGATTCGAAGTCGACGACGAACTCTGGGCGGCGCAAACTTACTTCGAGGACAAGGGCTGGACCGATGGTTTGCCGATTGTACCGCCTACGGAAGAGCGCGTCTTGCAAATGCTTGCTGCGACGCAACGAGATCCTCAGGAGGTGATCGGCGTTGTTCCACCAAGGTGGGCGCCAGCGACGGTTGAGAAGATTGCGATCAACGCAGTGATGGCAGGGTGCAAGCCCGAATATATGATGCTTTTGATCGCGGCCGTGGAAGCACTCACCGACCCTAAGTTGAACCTGTATGCTTTGCAAGCCACCACAGGCGGGCCTGCGGTGATGATTATTGTTAACGGTCCTATCCGCAATCGACTCAACATCAACGGCGGTTCGAATGCATTAGGCGAAGGATGGCGCGCCAATGCCACCATCGGACGCTGTGTGCGTCTGATCCAACGCAATATCGGCGGTTCGTATCCGGGCACTACTTGCAAGGCGACCCTGGGCTGGCCGGGTAAATATTCGATGTGCATCGGCGAAAACGAAGAGGCAAGCCCATGGGCGCCGCTCCACGTCGAGCGCGGTTTCAAAGCCGACCAAAGCACGGTAACGGCAATCAGCGCCGATGCTTCGGTGCGCGCCTCGGATCTGGACAGCACCAAAGCGGAAGGCGTGTTGATTAATTTCGCCCAAAAAATGGACGG
>JAJONK010000081.1 GCA_021323355.1 Deltaproteobacteria bacterium | reverse complement strand
ACGGCCCGGCCTATACCACTATTCCCCCGCGGTTGTTTCGGTGATCTGACGCGACCCGATCACTGTGATTACGAAGTAGTTCTTTGATGCGTTTGCGTGTGGTGTCGGTCAGGTGAGTCTCTGCGATAGCGGCGATAATTTCATGTCCTTTACTGCCCCACGGATACGCGGGTGAGGTGGTGAATAGGCTCGCAGCTAAGGTCAGCAGAAGCCAGCGGAGTGGACTGGTATATCTCGGCATCAACCGCGCATATTCAGTCAGCAGAGGGCGTCAAGCAGAAATGTGATCGGCCTATCGACGCCGCTTATCCGGTGCGGCCTCTACCGTGCTGCTGATTCTCTTGAGCCGCTCAAGCGTCTCCGCCTTGCTGCTGGCAAAGACCTCACCAGCTAAGGGTCCACGGTGACAGTGATAGCCGCCTGCTTTTGGTGTTTTTATGGCAGCCATAGCCAGTCCACGGTGACAGTGATAGCCGCCTGCTTTTGGTGTTTTTATGGCAGCCATAGCCATTCAGGCCGCCGCCGTGCGGATAAGCGGCGTTTACGGAAGTAGCGAGAGCGCGAAGCCCATGCTGATCCAAACCGTCACGAGTAGTCAGCATTGTCATTCTTCTATGACGCAATAGCATTCAGAGCCGTTGCCAAGTAGCTTCCGAACGCGGGCGGAGATAGCGGCAATATCCGACCACAAGGACCCGGTAACTGTTCACCGTCTCAGATTGTGCTTGACAACCCGGGGGCGCGGCGCGATAGCTAACAGGAGCCGAAAATCATTCCGCTACGCTGGATTTTTCTTTAACACTTCTAAAGATCGCAGGTGCGATGTTCTCTTTCGACCGCGCGGCGAGTGATTGTCGCCCCAAGGGAGTTTCAATGCTCAGGTTGTCGCGGGTCCGTTCCGTTCGTACCCACTTCCTATTAATTTTCTTTGGGACAGCGATTCCCCTCATCATTCTGACGGCCATGGCCGTCTTTTACGTCGGTCGCGCTGAGTTTCGGAGCGCAAAGACGGGCCTGAAGGATACGGCGCGGGCGTTGTCAGGTGCGGTTGATCGCGAGCTGCAGGCTAGCATCAGGACACTGGAAGCTCTCGCGACCTCCAAATTGATCGATCAAGGAAATCTTAGGGATCTTCATCAGAACGTGATTAGCATTTTGCCGAGCCAGCCGGGTTGGCGAACAGTGATCATGCGAGATGCCTCCGGCAAGGACATTTTCCATTCTTCTTTCGCGTTTGGCACGCCACGCCCTGAAACGGTCCAGCCTGTAAGTTTCGATGAGGTTATAAATACTCTCCGGCCTACAGTGATGAATTACTTCGTTGGGCCGGTCACTGGGCCGACAATTGGAGTCCGCGTTCCAGTGCTTCGGGATGGCGAGTTGAAATATGTCCTCACGGCAACGATCGATGCCGTTCGAATAGACCAGATTCTGCATGAACAGCGGTTAGCCGATGGTTGGTATGCAGCGGTTTTTGATCGAGAGCGTGTACAAATTGCAAGCAGCACAGCGAACAGTGAAGCCAACCGCGGACGCAAACCAGGTCCTCTGATCTCGCAAATCCCCGATAAGGCTGATGCAGGCTGGATATCCGGTCCAAACCGGGGAGGTGTCGACTCTTACGGCGCGTTCGTCAAAGCGCCGATTTCAGGTTTCTACGTCGGAATAATCGTGCCCCAGAGTGAGATGTCCAGAACTCTCCTAAACTCCGTCTGGTTTATATCACTCATTGGAGTGGTAGCTGGCGCAGCGGGTCTTTTCTTGATCACCTTCTATGGACGGCTCGTGCGCCACTGCACAACTTATCTTATCGATCTTGCGCACATGATAGGCAAGGGGGAACCAGTGGAGATTGTCGCCCCTGCGCCTGTGATAGAGGTCAATCTCATTACCAGTGCCATGGCGGAAGCGTCCGCTCTACTTCAAACGACCAAGGCGGAGCGCGACAAAGCCGACGCAGAGCGGGATCGATTTGAAACAAGCCTCCAGGAGGTACGGGACAATCTGTCCCAGCGTAACGCGGAGCTCAGAATAGTTACGGACACTATGACGGTGGGGGTTGCGCGCCTTGACAAGAACCAGAAACATCTCTGGGTCGGCAAGCGCCTTTGCGAATGGCTCGGAAAGTCTCCATCCGAGATCGTCGGCCACTCGATAAAAGAGATTTTGGATCCCGAACTCTATGCGCTGATCGAGCCTCGTATTCGTGCTGTGTTGTCCGGTCAGCTAATCGAGTTTGAGACTGAATGGCAAATGAGATTAGGCCGCCGCTGGATACACGCCAGTTACTCTCCGACGTATGCGGCAGATCGAGCAGTGAACGGATGGGTGGCGGTTATAACCGACATAGACAAGCGAAAGCGCGCGGAAGAGGCATTGGACCACTTAGCGCGGTTCCCTTTGGAGGACCCGGCGCCGGTCCTGCGTGCGAACCCTGAGGGAGTGGTGATGTACTTTAACCCTGCCGCTGAAAAGGCATTGGCAGAACTCCCGAGCGCCAATCGCGAGCAACTACCTACGGCCCTTGCGGAAGCAGTCTCTCAGGCGCTACGCGATGGGCACCGACGCGAACTGGAAATGTACTTTGGCGAACGGCTGTTCTCGTTCCTCGTGGTTCCTATCCTCGACCGTCAATACGCGAACTTATACGGCAGGGACGTGACAGTTCAAAAGGCTGCCGAAGCAGCTTTGATAGAGGCCGACCGACGCAAGGACGAATTTCTGGCGATGTTGGGACACGAGTTGCGGAATCCTTTGGGGATCATCAGCAGTGGCGTCCAGCTGTTGCGTAAGCTTGGTCCGCCAGATCCGAAACTTATCGAGTTGCGAGAGATGATCGCACGACAAGTGACTCACACCTCCCGTCTGCTCGATGATCTGCTAGATGTCTCACGCTTGTCGTGCGGAAAGATTCAGTTGGTCAAGGACCCATGCGATTTGCGCGATATCGTACAGAAAACCGCCGAGGATTACGTTCGCGAATTGAGAGAGAATGGCTTAAGACTTGAACTCACTCTAACTGATGAGCCGCTACGAACGGCAGCGGATTCTACCCGCCTTGCACAAGCGCTTAACAATCTGTTGCAGAACGCCTGTAAATTCACAGAGCCGGGTGGGACGGTCTGGGTCAGTTTGGACGCTGAAAACCAGACGCACGCTATTATAAAAGTGCGGGACAACGGGATGGGAATGGACCCGGAAGTGCTCGGTTGGGTATTTGAGCCTTTCAGACAGGTTGACGAGAGTGTGGATCGGAGCCGCGGTGGATTAGGACTCGGCCTTGCGCTGGTAAAAGGGATTGTGGAGCTCCATGGCGGTGAAGTGGCGGCAGCGAGCGCGGGCCGGGGACAGGGCTCGGAGTTCACGATTCGGCTTCCGCTTGACCAGAACTACGCTCCGTCCACTGCGGTGGAACGAGTCAATACGCCCGAGCCGGTTCGACGCCGGATTCTTGTGATTGAGGACAATTTAGCCGGTGCGTATAGCATGCGTATGGTTCTGGAAAACCTTGGCCACACTCTAGAACTGGCGCATGACGGAGCGGCGGGAATCAACGCGGCACAGCGGTTTCGGCCTGATGTCGTGCTTTGTGATATCGGACTGCCCGTACTTGACGGTTACAGTGTTGCAAGGGCAATACGTCAAAACCCGAGACTGGAAAAGTGTCTGTTGATCGCGATCAGCGGCTACGCCCGGGATGAAGAGCGTGCGCGCGAAGCCGGTTTTGATGCGCATCTCCTAAAGCCGGTGGACTTTGAGAAACTCGAAGCTCTGTTAACTGTGCGAACTGGCGGCTCGACGATGCCACAGACCAAGAATGGGAATGCTTCCGCTGAAAGCTGAGTCTCAGTACGCTCATTTCGCGAGGTGAAGACCAAATTGAAGTACATCACGCGGGTGAGCGCCTATTGAGTTCGTTTCTTCTCCGGCAGGTTAGCGAATGGGCAAGCGCCAGTTTGTAAGTGCTTCAACTTTGCCCAGACCTCACGCCGCAGGCGAGGGACAAAGTCGTTGCGCACCTTACTTGCAAACATCAGCTTCTCACCATCCTAGTAGCCGACGATTAGCGCATCGAGCGGGTTGCCTGGCGTATACCGCCGATCACGAGCGCCTGCGCCTTGTTGACCTTGTATTTGAGCCACGCACCGCTTCGCTTCCCGGACTCGTAGCAAGCGTCTCGACGCTTAGCGATAATGACCTCAAATCCAAATTCTTTTACTAGCGGGATAAAGTCGGCTGGGCTTGTATTAAGCGTGTCGGACAATCCAATTAGAGGAGTGCGCGTCTTTAAGTCGCCGGCTATCTCACCCAACAATTCGCGTCTAGTCTCAAGCGGGACATGAATGAGCCGCCGGCCTCGATGAATGAGGACATCGAAGGCATAAAACAGGATCGCTTGTGCCTGCGAACGATGATTCTGCAGCATGTTGAACGAGACACGCCCGTTCTGATCCGAGGCGATGATCTCGCCGTCAAGGAGAGTGTCAGGCGGCAGATGCTCACATGCTCCGGCAACAGTGGGGAACTGATCGGTGAAACGATTACCTCGTCTCGACCAAAGCGTGACGCCGTTGAATCCCTTCCTGCTAGGCATCTATAGCCGTCAAATTTAACTTCGTAGAGCCAGTCCGTGCCCTCTGGGAGCTGCTGCACAGCCCGGGCATAGATCGGCTCGACAAACTGGATCCTTTCTCGTGAAAGGATTGATTTCTTTGTGGTCAGCTTAGGCACAACCTAAGTAGCTTGCGAACCGCGGGGTTTATTTCGAGCATTCGAGTCCCGCGGCTATGAGGAAACCGAGTCAAATCCGAGACACCTACAACGTCGCTTCCAACATCTTGCACACGAGCAGGATCTAGAATTGAGCGCCCGGCTGCTTAAAGGCTGGCCTTGCTATTGCGGTGAGACAGCCTAGGAGGTGTCAAATGGAACCAAGGCCAACTGAAGACCAGTTCACAAAGACAATTGAATCTTACACAGCCGCTGTACCGTCGAGTGCTTACCTCGCTGTTGCCATAGGTGCTATGGGGCTTTCACTGGCTTGCCAAGTGGCCGGCAGAGGGAAATGGGGAAACTTCATCGCCCAATGGGTGCCTACCTGGCTGATCATCGGCCTGTACAACAAGCTGGTTAAACTAGAGGGTCATGATAAGTCGGATCGCGGACGCGAGAACGATTCGCGGTTAGCTCCCGAGGATGAGGCAAACGCCGCAAGATCAATTTAGCAACTTGCTAGAAAAGGGCCGGGGCTGCAGAAGTGGATTATCGCGTGTCGTGCTTTCCAGGTTGTAATCTGCGGACCGGGATCGCCTACGCAAATGTCAAGTTAGTACAAACCGTAGTCCGAGGAACCTACCGAGTTGACCCAAGCAGAGGATCATTTGGCTAAAATTCTGCTCGTCGAAGATCACACCGAATTACGGGATGTCCTCGGCCATCAACTGGAGTCGATGGGTTTCACTGCCATCACTGCTAAGAACGGCAGGGAGGGAGTGGAGACAGCCGTCGCGGAGAAACCGGATTTGATTCTGATGAACTCTATGATGCCAGAGATGGATGGTTGGGAAGCGACCCGCGTATTGCGGGCAGATCCTCAGACTAAGGACATTCCGATCCTCGCGTCCACCGCACTGTTCCGTCCATCCGATCTCAAAACCTGGATTGATGTCGGATGCGACGACTACATTATCAAGCCGTTTACGTCAGACGAACTCCTAAGAAAGATTACAGCTTTGATTCGATAACTGTATCCTCGGCACAGCGACCGTGGGTGGGCGGATAGCCGCTGCCGTCTGGGCCATTATTACCCGAAGTAGTTGCGGCACATGGGGCAGTTTCTGGCGAGGTAGATGGCCATCTGCATAGAATAACTCTGCCGCCGTGGCCTCAACTGCTCTGCTTGCATACTGAAAATAAGTTCAGTATTGTCGCCCGATGGCACCCAAACAAGAACTGCAGAACAACGACATAGGCGAACTTTGGAAAAGGTATAAGCCGCTAGAAGGCGGAGATGATCATGCCGATTTGGTCCTCGGGCTGATACGCAAGCTCATACTGCAGGGAGCCCGAGACGTGGCTTATGGTAGTTGGCGCGAGAAGCTATCGCACCCGCTGCGGACGTATGGGATTTCTGAAGATGAATGGGACTTCTAGCCTTTTAATCTTATAGGGCGTGAACAGTCTGGCGCGACAGTTACGTAACATTCTGCGCCGGCGGTTATCAGCGTGATGAGTGTCCACTCAAAATACTAGTAAGGCGATATATCTAACGACAAGAAAAGTAGTCAGGGTGCCAAGCGCGACAATCAATATGTCCTTTCCATATCGGTTCAAGAAGTTGCGGAGGCTGCGCATGGTTCAGCTCCTTTTGATCCACCCGACAACTACGTTAGTAAGGATAAAAGCGATTACCGCGGATGCTGCAAGCGTCACTGCGACCGCGATGAGGAAATTGAATAATAGCACCGTCATGATGTTTCTTTCCATGCCCAAGTCTGCGCACACTACTGGATGAACAACGATAGAGAGGCAGAGACAAAAGCCCAAAAACCCAAGCCGATGACGATAGATAAAAGCCAACCCTTTATGTCTACCATATCGCCTCCTTTGGGCCTCGCCAGCGCAGCGCCTTTGACAGGTTGCCAAAGGAAGGCGGGTTGTCGCCGCGCAGCGAGGGCGCGGTTAATAGCACAAGGGATACGGGTCGATCAAGGCCGGCGAGATCGCCACGATAAAGCAGCGGAGAGTATAGAGCTTAGCTTTATTTCACGCACCAACTCGGTTGATTGTGATATGATATGCGCCGCTATGGCTGTCCTGCACATCACATACAAACATAACCCACAGACTTCCCGAGCGGACTATGATGGTTTTTATCAAGTCATCACAAGCTACCGCTGGGCTAGGCTATCGGACTCGATTTGGGCGATCACCGCAGACGAGCCGCCCAAAGCCGTCTGGAAAAAGCTCAAGCGCTACATTGATCCAGATGACTACCTCGTGATGCTGACCTTCAAGTCGAGTTCGTGGAATTTAAAAGATCAGAAAGTTCTTGCGTGGTTATTGGAACGGCCTGCTGATTAAGATGGAGCTGGATAAAAGATGTTCGGAAGTTTAGTTGCCGGTCTCCTTGTCATTACCTCAGTGCTTTTGGTTAGGCGCGGTCGAACAAATGTTTGCCGGCGATGCCGATCCCGGATTCGACGGTGGTTTGCACATTGCCCCGTGTGTGGCGCGAAGCAGGACTAGAGAGCCCCGCCGCACGTACCTGCGAAAAGCATCATTGAAACGTACAGAAGCTCCATAATCAGAGACTCCATAACTGCAGAAAGAGTCATGTTCATCTTCCTTCCGGGTGAACTGCACTTAGCTCCAATCACCACCGTCTTTCTTGAGCGAGTCCTTTAGCCTTTCCTCTAATTTGTCCAGTCCCGTTGTGTCTTCGGAACTCAGCTTTGGCATGTGCTTGAGATCTCTCGCTATGGTCCGAATCGCGTCTATTCTCTCAATGATAGTTCTCAGTTCGAGTTCTAGGCGGTGAAGCTCTTCGGTGGTCATTCCGTGATGTGTTACCAGCTCTTCTAAAGCTCTTAGTTGCTGCAGAATCGAAGTCACAGATGGTTCCATTGAAGTGCCCCTTGTATCTGAGTTCTGGGTGTATGGAAACGGAGCTTTTGCAGCAAGTCAAGTTAGCGTAACTAATCTTCGGGATACAACGCTACCTCGGCAGCGGAGTGAAATCTTTTTTGCTAACCATTGTCTCAGCATGGTGGCGATTGCATCCATAGCACCTTGATCGCCTTTGGTCTGGCGATACGAGGAAGGGCGGAAGAGGAAACCGCTAATTCGATGGAAAAAGCCGTAACTTTCGTCATGCAGTCATGGAGGGGGCGTGGCGCCGCGGACAAAAGAAAATTGAACGAATTCTCTGCGTGCTCTGCTTCTCGGCGGTGAAAAAGGATTAGGCAGCTATGGACCCTTGGTACAAAGTCGCCACACGAGGAAAGAACTACGCGAAGGACGCTCTTTCAAGGCGGACGAATTCGCATCACTCTGGAACAGGTCGTTGCGGGAAACGCGCCGGAAGATTATCGCGACCCGGAGAAGTTTTTCTCCCGCACGGCCGCTTAAAGCCGACTTTTCTCTGCTATCGCTCGATCAGCGCATCGAGGGTACGCTTTGAGAGCTGGCCTAGGCAGCTTTGCGTGGAACCAGAGCGACGATAACGTCAGCATCTAGTACGCCGGCGATGCGGCGAAGTAGCGGGAGCGAGTGTCTTTTGTAACCGGCTTGTTCAACGGATGATACGGCCTGCTGGCTGCAACCGACCTTCTTAGCCAAATCCTTTTGTGACCAACCTTTAGCCTTTCGTAGTCGGCGAATTTGGAAGGCGACCTCGGCTTCAGTTCGTCGCTTGTCAAAAGCCTTTGCAAACACCGGATTGCGTTTGAGGCGTTGTAATTGTTTCTGAAAGTCATCCATACTCTATCTCCTTAGGTACTGTTTCATTCGGCGTGTGGCGGTTTCAATTTCCGCCTGAGGCACTTGGCGGGTCTTCTTCACGAAAGCGTGAAGCAAACAAACGTCTTTCCAGTATGGGCAAATATAAAACGCGAAGCTGGCGACGTGAGCGTATGCGCAGCTCCCACAAACTCTTTCCGAGCGGCGCCACCCACGGTCTCCCGAGTGACAAGCTATGGGTTCGCAGCATATCGATGCCAATCATTGTCTCGATCTGCTCTTCGGCCGTTAACCGGTCGATAAACTCCTGGACCGGGACCCTTCCACTGGGCTCGCGAAAAGTATTCGATCCGCCACTCCACCAGCGTCACGGTACAAGATATATCTTGTTATCTCAAAATTACCGGGGTTCTAAATCCGGAGACACTGCCTCGGACGCGCCATTGTTAGATCCAGTGCATATCCCATTCCCTGAAACGAAAGTCCAAGTCACCA
>JAJONK010000585.1 GCA_021323355.1 Deltaproteobacteria bacterium | reverse complement strand
GATGGTCAGAATCTTTCCCTGCGCCGGTTGTTGCCCCATGCCGATGAACAGACTGGAACCGATCACAGCGCCAAGACCGCGCGATGACTGTAGAAAACCGAAGCCGTGAGCACCGACGTGAAAGACGTCGCTGGCAAAAATCGTCAGCATGGCGTTATCGAGGCCGAATAATGACGAAACCGCTTCCATGACCAGTACTCCAAGAATGATTGGCTTTGAAAGCATGTAAGTGAATCCGTCTTTCATTTCGCCGAAGAAATCGTGAGGTTTCTCAGCCGGCGGGGTATAACTGCGCATCATCATCAAAGCAATAACAACTGCTAAGAAGCTTGCAGCGTTGGCGTAGAATGCGCCGCTGGTTCCCAGCAGGCTAATGGCGATGCCGCCCAGCGAAGGCCCAATTAGCGCTGCGCCTTTCCACAATACTGAATTCAACGCGACGGCATTGGGCAACGCAGAGCGAGGCACCAGAGATGGGAACAGCGCTTGGCGCGCGGGACCGTCGAAAGAACCGACGGCTGCGCTGATGAACGTGAACGCGTAGATTTGCCAAGCCTGAATGCTCCCAGAATGATCCAAGACAGCAAGTCCGAGCGTGAGCAATGCCAAGGCGAGCTGGGTCCAGAGAAGCAGACGTTTCCTGTCGTAGCGATCGGCGAACGTGCCGCTGATCAATCCCAGAAAGATTGCAGGCACGGCGCGAAAGAGGCCGTTGAGGCCGAGTTGGAAGGCAGAATCGGTGAGCTGATACAAAAGCCAGTTGGTCGCCGTCATCTGCATCCAGGTGCCGACGTTGGAGACAAACAGACTTAGCCAAAAAAGTCGGAAGTCGCGATACCGAAATGCGGCGAGCCGGCCGACGGTTTGCGGATTCGGTTCAGATGAATCGGTCGTCATTCAGTGACTGGCAGGCCTCGTGCCAAGGGCATCAGCCGGCGAGATTACTGCAGATCCCAATAGGCAAAGCCCATGGCGCAACCGACGCCGGTCCTGGCTCTGTAGAGCGGTTGGTATTCGATGATCTCGCCCGGGTGGTCGGCGGCGGCGGCCGTGGCAATCCAATTGAGAATCTCCGATGTGCCCTCGACAAACAAAGCTGAAGGCATTGCGGTCATCGACTCCAAATCGTTGCGTTTGACGAACTCCAGAAACTCGGCGTCGAGTCTCTCATCTATTTTGGTATGGCTAAGCCCGCCGGAACCGACAATCACGATCCGTTGAGTTCCAGGATAACGGCGAATCGCCGCGGCCAATGCGCGACCGAATTGGACGCAACGCTTGGCCGACGGCGCCGGTGGAAAATAGGTGTTGACCATGATTGGAACGACCCGGCAGCCGGTGTCAGGAAGCAGAAACTTGAGCACTCGCGCAAAGGCGTGGCCCAAACCGCCGTCATAGCGGGTCATCTTTGAGTAGGCGGGGTCAAATCCGTTGTCCATCAGATCGGATAAAAGACCCTTGGCCAGTTCGCTGTCGATGTCATAGCGAGTCCGATTATCCGATTTAGCTTGATTGAGATACCTGAGACTGGTCGTTGCTTCCGCTTCATCGCCGATAAAAATCGTGAATGGCGGCGTGTTGTCGTCCAGGATGTTTTCGTGCTGATCGTCGCCGATAACGATAGTAACGTCCGGACGCAAAGCTTGTAGTTTCTGCCGGACCTTGGCAATTGCGTCCATGCAGTGACGCCACTTCTGCCATTTGACCTCGTCAGTCTCGCTCTCGAGCTCGGGCCTTTCCGCCAGCTTTTCCGACTCTCGCATGCGCAGGAGGTTCCAATGCTTCGGCTCGAGCATCAACTGCGGCCCGTGTGACATCGCAAAACAACCAACGAGATTAGCCATGGCTCTTTCTTCCTATGCGAATGCCTGTGCTTTAGTCCGCTTAACCTACTATAGCAAACGTTCTAGGTTCAAGGTGAACGGGAGTGTTCAACCGTTCAAAGGTTCAACAGTTCAAGATCAGAGGATAGGATCGGATGTTAACCTCCGCGTGTCGACCTCAGGATGCCTGAAACGGTCATCCCCGGGAATACTATTTTGGCCGACCTGCTCAACTGACTCTGTCGTTGAGCGTTGAACGGTTGAACCTTGAACTGTCGTATTGCGGCCAGGGGCAGATGGGTCCCGGAACTCCGTCTGGAGAGCTCATGCGCCGCTACTGGCAACCAATCGCTTTATCAGAGGAACTGCCGCAAGGCGGCGCGCCTTTGCGGGTGAATGTTCTGGGCGAGGAGTTGGTGCTGTTTCGCGACGATAATGGACAACCGGGTCTACTGGGTTTGCATTGCTCCCACCGCGGAACCGATCTCAGCTATGGGCGGATCGAAAACGGTGGGCTCAGATGTATTTATCACGGCTGGCTCTATGATGTTTGCGGCCGGGTTATCGAACAGCCCGGTGAGCCCGGAGGGGGCGCAAACCGGGATCAGATCCGTCATCGGGCGCATCCCTGCAGAGAGAGCGGTGGTGTGATCTTAACGTACATGGGACCGGGCGAGCCACCGCTGTTGCCCGATTATGAATTTCTTAGCGTGCCGGAAGAGCAGCGCGCAGTCACAAAAATTCTGTACAACTGCAATTATCTGCAGGGTAATGAAGGCAACATCGATCCGGTGCATTTATCCTTCCTGCACCAGTTTCTTGCCGACGCCCCGATGCCGCTGCGACGGGTCGTTCCAGGCACCGACACGACGGATAACACATTACTCGGCAAAGACATCGCGCCGGCGATTGAAGTCGAGCTCACCGATTTCGGTTTGAGAATTTGTTCGTTGCGAGCATCCGCAGAAGATAAAACCTATTTGCGTGTTACCAACTTTGTGATGCCCAACCTCGCCGCCTTTGGCGGTTCCACGGTGGGTGAAGGGTATTCTGTTCACTGGCACGTGCCCATCGATGACACCAGCCATTGGAAATATGTCTTCATGTTTAGCCGTGAAAAGGCGCTGCCGCTGGAACTGGTCAATAAAAGCCGCGCTGAGCTTGGTGCGGATTTCCGCCTGACTCGCAGCGGCGTCAATCGATATCAGCAGGACCGCGAATCAATGAAAACCAAGACGTTTACGGGCATGGGTTACAACTTTCAAGCGCATGACGCGTTTGCCACCGAGAGCCAGGGTGCGATTCAAGACCGCACGTCGGAGCATCTGGTTTCCTCGGACAAAGCGATCATTGCCGCGCGCAAGCTGTTGTTGAACGCCATCAATGACGTCAAGCACGGCCGCGACCCGCAGCACGTGGTGCGCGATCCGGCAGCGAATCGATTTTCGCACCTGCAGGTATTTTCGGAGATAATTGACGCCTCGATTGACTGGAAGCAGCATACGAGGGAGCGGATCGCGACCATCGAGCGCGTCCGCAATCGCTGACGGTGCCCTGTGAAATCGGATGAATTCCGTGGAAAGGTAACGTTCAAATGACCTGGAAAAACGTATTGGGTTTGGTTGTCTTTCTGTGCATTCTGG
>JAJONK010000584.1 GCA_021323355.1 Deltaproteobacteria bacterium | reverse complement strand
CCCGTCGGGTCGGGATTTGGTCCTTTTGAGCATCCTGATGCCGGCATTGAGTCCCAATTTGGCCACACGCAGCGATTCGGTTATGTGCCGCACTTCCTGCGCGCGTTTGATTTCACGCTCAGGAAAAAAGGGATCAGGTATAACTTCTAAATTGAAGCCTTTGGCTCGTAACTGGTCGGCCAAAAGCGCTGAAAAGTTCGCCGGCACCCTCAGGGATCGTATACCGCGCTCGCGAAACAGCAGTTCGAGAATGCCGATCATTGTCGTAGGGCTGCCCGCCTTCCTCAGCTTTCGCTGATAATCGGAGAGCGAAAGCACCTGGTCCACCATGGCCTGTCGCTTTGCGCGATCAAGCTCTAGATCGCTCATCACCACGTACTTCTTTTTTTTGTGCTGAAAAAAAATGAATGGATCAGGGACAAAGAATCCCACAGCATAGAGCATGTTCGAGTCGCCTTCACTGGCGGCGACAAGAAGCAACGCATCATCTGCTTTCAATGATCGATTGGCAGTATTCGAGGATGTAGCGAGTTGATTGTGGGACGGGTTGAATTTGATTTGAAGCATTTTCTCCAGTGTCAGGCGAATTCTTATTCGGAAGAACCATACGGTAACAAGTTCACGATGTAACTTCAATGAAGACAGGCGTTCTAGAGCCAAATTCTGTTGACACACTAGGCGCTTTTGCTATTATGCTGCAACTCGTGACCCCCGCCACCCGCTGACTTTGCGCGGCTAAGGAACGTTTCTACATGACCATCAACAATTTCGAGAGACTTCGTGAGTTAAATCAAAAGGCCGAGGCGGGCGGAGGAGAACGACGGGCCCGCCGCCAGCATGAACAGGGAAAACTTCTAGCGCGTGAACGTCTGGACATTCTTCTCGATCCCAGTAGCTTCGTTGAACTGGATCGTTTGCGTACACACGGCTGCACTGATTTCCAAATGCAGGAGCAGAAGTTTCTCGGCGATGCTGTGGTTACCGGCTATGGCGCCATCGATGGCCGACTGGTTTACGTTTATTCACAGGATTTCACCGTATTCGGCGGTAGTCTCAGCGGTGTCGTAGCGGAAAAAATCTGCAAGGTAATGGACCTGGCGGTCAAAAACGGCGCGCCCATTATCGGCATCAACGATTCGGGCGGCGCGCGTATCCAGGAAGGCGTGCTTAGTCTTGCGGGTTACGGGGAGATTTTTTTGCGCAACGTGAAGGCATCAGGCGTGATCCCGCAGATCTCAGCCATAATGGGGCCTTGCGCCGGAGGAGCGGTTTATTCTCCGGCGATTACCGATTTCGTCTACATGGTGAAAACCAACAGCTACATGTTCATCACAGGGCCTGATGTTATCAAAACGGTCACTCACGAAGAAGTTACTAAAGATGAATTGGGCGGCGCCGAAACCCACGGCGCCAAGAGTGGCGTGGCTCATTTTACCGCGAACGGTGAGAAAGAATGCTTACTGATGATCCGTGAGCTGATCGCGTTCCTGCCCAGTAACAATCAAGAAGATCCTCCCTTTCATCCGACGAATGATGATCCATTGCGCCGCGACAAAAAGCTACGCGATTTGGTTCCGGACAATCCCAATCGTCCGTATGACATGAAAGATCTGATCGGCGCCGTAATCGACGAGGGTTATTTTTACGAAGTGCAGCGAGATTTCGCGCCGAATCTGCTCATCGGGTTTGCTCGTCTAGGTGGCCGCCCTGTAGGTATCGTCGCCAATCAGCCGGCGGCACTGGCCGGATGTCTGGATATCAACGCCTCGGTCAAAGGCGCGCGATTCATCCGATTTTGCGACTGCTTCAATATCCCCGTGATAACTTTCGTTGACGTGCCGGGCTTTTTGCCGGGCACTTCGCAAGAATTTGACGGCATCATCCGCCACGGCGCGAAACTGCTCTACGCCTATGCTGAAGCTACCATCCCCAAGATTACTATCGTCACGCGCAAAGCATACGGCGGCGGTTACATCGTCATGTCGAGCAAGCACCTCGGTGGCGACATCAATTTAGCTTATCCGACCGCTGAAATCGCGGTCATGGGTCCGGAAGGTGCCATCAACATTGTTTTTCGTGAAGCGCTTCAACAGGCGCAGGACTTAGGCAAAGCGCGCGATCAAATGATCTGATTCGCTCGCTTGAAATGTTGAAAAATAAACAAGACTACAACCCGCCCAAAAAGCATGGAAATATTCCTCTATAAACTGGTACGCTGACTTGGCTGAGTATCCGCGAAGAATTTAATTCACACGTGTTTAAACGTATTTTGATAGCCAATCGCGGTGAAATCGCGGTTCGAATCGCCCGAGCATGTCGGGAACTCGATATCGAAACCGTGGCGGTCTATTCAGAGGCTGATCGCGAGTCCTTGCACGTAAAATATGCCGACTATGCGTACGCCATCGGCCCGGCGCCCTCAATACAGAGCTATTTGAATATTGAGCGGATCATTGAGGTGGCAAAAAGAAGCCACGCTGAGGCGGTCCATCCGGGTTACGGCTTCTTGGCCGAAAATAGCCAGTTTGCGAAGCGCTGCCTGGCGGAGGGAATTGTCTTCATCGGCCCGTCACCGGAAGTCATCGATCAAATGGGCGATAAAGTGAAGGCCAGAGAGATCATGAAGGCGGCAGGAGTGCCGGTTGTTCCGGGCTCTGACGGGATACTGACGTCCGAAGCGCAAGTTTTAAGTACCATAGAAGCCATCGGCTATCCCTGTATGTTGAAGGCGGTGGCGGGCGGCGGTGGTAAGGGCTTGCGTCTGGTTCGTTCTCGACGCGAAGTC
>JAJONK010000583.1 GCA_021323355.1 Deltaproteobacteria bacterium | reverse complement strand
CGATTGAGAACCTACCGACATCAGCTCTATACAAGCTGATGGATCCGTAAAGCTATGCGGATAATTCAAGCGATTGGAATGCTCAGCGGCATTATCATGCCGCTCTTCAATATTCCCCTGATACTCCGAATCATCCGGCGCCGGTCTTCCGGAGATATTAGCCTGGTTTGGGTGATCGGCGTCTGGAGCTGTGTCATCGCCATGCTGCCGTCAAGCTTGCAGTCTCCGGATCCAGTTCTAGTGGTATTCGGGATTATCAACTCGCTCTTTTTCTCGGCAGTCTTTTTCACGGTTCTCTACTTTCATCGGGACGTCAAAAAATCGAACAAAGCTGGTTTGTGAACGTGGATGAACCACTTCAGCATTCATCAGCAGTTCAGCGATGAGCCGCATGATTGCACCACGCTGAAGTGCGCCAATCTTCGTTTCTCCGTCTTAAATCCCGGCGATCCATAAAATAGATCGGAACTCCCTGATCATTTTCGGCGCATCAATGCATGTTAATTCTGGTGGGAAGACCGGCAGTTAAATCTTTCATCGGAGTTTAACTCCGCTTGCGCTCGATATAGTCTATCTTGGTGGACTCCTTACAAAAAAGAGAGACGATGAAGGCCCTTTCGAACAGGTGCTTAAGCGCATTACTGATCGTAAGCCTATGGCTTGCCGGTTGTGCCGAGTGGGGATATCGGCACATGAATGATCCTGCCCGAGATGCCTGGCAAAAACCTAAACAGGTCGTCGAAAGGCTTGATATCCAACCAGGAGCGCGAGTGGCGGATCTGGGCGCGGGCGGCGGTTACTTCACCTGGTATCTGGCTGCAGCGGTTGGACCGCAAGGAAAAGTTTATGCGGTTGAAATCGACGACACCGCTTTGGCGATCATCGAGAAGGAAATGAGCCTGTGGATCTCGTGTTTAGCTGCGATACCTACCATCATATGGAAGATCGCGTAGCATACTTTCAGTCACTGGCACGCTACCTCAAGCCTGACGGCAAAGTGGCGATCCTGGATTTTCACGCCGAAGGGTTTTTTTCCGGTTTGCTCGGCCATGGAACGACAAAACAAGAAGTTCGGCGGGAAATCGAATCCGCAGGTTACCGGCTTGCTGCCGATTATGATCTTATCGATCGCCAACATTTCCAGATCTTTTCCCGCACTGATGTAGCGAGGGCGACCGCTTTACTGCCGCGGGGTGCGCAATCCTACTCTGTGAACGTGGCACGTTGATATTCACGTTTAGGTCGGAGATTACGTCTTGAGTTGGCCATGGCGTCCGGCAGAACTCGCGCATTATCTAATGTTTTAATTTGCTCGCGATGTCCATTTGGCGACCTGTCGTGCGTCAAGTAGATAGAATCCGGGTTGATACCCTTGAACAGTTCCAGCCTGATATAAAAGGAGGCACGAAATGCGCTTTATGATTTTGGTAAAGGCGAGCAAGGAATCGGAAGCAGGGATGATGCCGAGCGAACAGATGCTTACCGAGATGGGCAAATTCAATGAGGAACTGGCGAAAGCCGGCGTGCTGCTCGCGGGCGAGGGGCTGCATCCGAGCTCTAAGGCCACGCGCATCAAGTTCTCAGGCGATAAAAGAATCTTAATCGACGGGCCGTTTGCCGAGAGTAAAGATCTCATAGCCGGCTTTTGGATCTGGCAGGTGAAATCGAAGGACGAAGCGATCGAATGGCTAAAGCGCGCCCCATTCGACGACACCGAAGTTGAGATTCGTCAGGTGTTCGAAGCGGAGGATTTTGGCGCCGAATTAACGCCCGAGCTTAGGGAGCAAGAGGAACGCCTCCGCAAACAAGTTGCTGAAAAAACCTGATAGCTTTGCCGCTCCCGGCTTTTGTCAACATACTAAAGTGTACGCTTCGCTCTTAGACCGCCGCGCTTGCGCCTGAGAATTGATGGCCGGGGGCAGAGTTTTAAACAACAAGAACAGGAATCAAACCATTGAAAAGTTTCGCAATGCGCAATGAGGAAAAAGAAAGGAGATGCCATGCAAGTCCAAGTCTACTTATTTCTCGCTGGCAGGTGTGAGGAAGCAATCGACTTCTACAAGAAGACTCTCGGCGCCGAGGTCATGATGCTCATGCGTTTCAAAGACAGCCCTGAACCGCCACAGCCGGACATGATTCCACCCGGTTCCGAGGACAAGGTCATGCACACTTGCCTGCGCATCGGCGATACCATGGTGATGGCCTCCGATGGCCGATGTGAAGGCGCACCCTCTTTTCAAGGGTTCTCTCTATCGCTTACGGTGGCGGATGAAGCTGAGGCGGATCGGGTCTTCGCCGCTCTCGCTGAAGGTGGGCAGATACAGATGCCGCTGACCAAGACCTTTTGGTCGCCCCGTTTCGGCATGCTCTCCGACCGCTTCGGCGTCGGCTGGATGGTCAGCGTCGCCGCTCGATCGTCTTAAAGCTTCGCACATCCATCAAGCCGCTTGCGGGCGCTGTATCTTTCGAGCAGCGAAGGAGGCCCAACAACTAACGAGAAGCCCGATCCTCAATAAAAGATGATTGTCTTGACGCATGCGAGCGCCGGTGATACCCGATCGTTTGACGGATTACGGAGGAACCATGTTGAAAGTGAAAGGATTGCTGATCGGGTTTGCTTTCGTTGTCGCATTCGCGGCAGAGGCGCTCGGGCAAAGTCTGCCCAAAATCCGCGCTGCCTACACCTCAATCGGCATCCAATTCGATCCGGTTTACATCATGAAGGAACTCGAGCTGTCGCGGAAACACGGCGTCGACGCTGAAATTCTTTTTGTGCCGGTGAGCTCGCGCGCGGTTCAGGCCGCTCTCGCCGGTGAGATTCAGTTCATCACCAGCGCCGGCGTGGCCAACATCAACGCTAATGTCAGCGGCGGCGACTTCGTCGGTCTCACCGCGACTCTCAATACTTTCGTGTTCAAGATTCTCGGCAGTCCGGAAATCAAAAAGCCCGAGATGCTAAAGGGAAAAAAAGTCGGTATTTCCCGGCTGGGCGGCGCCAGCGATTTCTCAATCCGCTATGCGCTAACGCGTTGGGGCCTGGTTCCCGAAACGCGTTGGGGCCTGGTTCCCGACAAAGACGTGGCGATTATTCAGGTGGGCGGCGAGCAGGAAGAGTTTCTGGCGCTGCAAAACAAAGCGGTGGATGCCGTCGTTTTGTCCGAGCCCTTTGCGACACTCGCGCAGCGGCAGGGTTCGACTATCGTCGCCGACCTGAGCCAGCTCGGCGTGGCTTATTCGATGCATGGTTTCGGCGCGCGAAAAAGCTTCATCCAGGCCAATCGCGACGTCACCGTCCGATTCATGAAGGCCTATCTCGAGGGAATCTATGTCTTCAAAACCAACAAAGACGTCGCTCTGAACGTGCTGAAAAAATATACCCGGCTCGACGATCTGTCCCTGGTGCAAGTGGCTTACGACGAGATGTCGCAGCGACTGATTCGCCGGGTCCCTTATCCGGACCGCGAAGGAATTCAGACCATCATCGATCAACTCGCCAAAACCCGGCCGCAGATGAAAAATCTCAACCCCGGAGACTTCATTGATCCGTCGATCTTGAAAGAAATCGAAGACAGCGGCTTCATCAAAAAACTCTATGGAAATTAGTTGAGGGTTCGACGACGACTTCATTAAATCGATTCCACTCACGATTTACGGACAGGTTTACAACACCGCCTGTGATGACGGATAGATGATTCTCTCGACAACTCTGCACTGCTCGTTAAGTAAGGTTCAGAAAAAATTTACGATCATGTCTCACCACCCCCCCGGCAGCGATCGCTTCCAAAAAATCAGCCACACAATCCGGCTTGACTGATTGTTGCATGCAGCGTTATAGGTTTCGAGTTCATCGTGGTTGAGGGCCCAACACTTCAATGTTCGGAGGAACGATTTAGATGGAATGGAAAGAAGCGCTCCCCTTATTGCAAGAGAATCACACCGGCGTCGTGATCAGCGTCATGCCCAATGGCCGTGCGCAGTCGACCGTCGTCTCGACCGCCGTATTGGATGGTAAGGTTGGGTTTGCATCGCGCGGATGGACGGTAAAAATCAAGAACATTCAGAGAACGGGCCGGGCGACGATCACAGTGATCAAGCTCGATACGCGGCGCTATGTCACCGTCGAGGGCCCGACCTCCATCGAGCCGTGGCAAGACACGCCAGCGCATATCAAGCGGCTGAAGGAGCTCTACACGGCCATGGGCCGCGCCCCCAAAGGAACGGACGAGGAATTCGCCAAGCAGATGCGTGAGGAAGAGAGAAATCTGGTTCTCATTACCCCGGAGCGCCTTTATGGCAGCCTCCGATCAGGCGCCTAGCAGCCTAATCATGCAGATGCACTTGTTCCAATGGTTCCAAAAGTTCCAATTGTTCTAGCCCCACCTGTTTCCTCCCCCGGCACGCGGGGGAGGATCAAAGAGAGGGATTGAACGAATTAACCGTTTGAACGTCTGACACGATTTGAACTTTCGATGTCGATCAGTCGCGTAAGAGATACTCGCCCGAAAATTTTATCTGCTCAGCTTCCGGCAACGGATGATAGCGCGCGCCTTGAACATCGCGGAAGAGCCGCTCCAAACCGAAATCACGGTACAAACCCTCACCGCCGACGATTTCCATCGCCTTGGTGACAACGCCTATGGCCGCGTTGGCGACGTTGGTCTTTCGCGCGAGAATGTCATGGCCGTTTCGGTCGATGGCTTCAAACTCGTAATTGTTGGCGATGCGCAGCATGTCATTCAGCAGAATCTCAGCGGCCACCAGATCGTTGTTCATTGCACCGATCAAAGAGGGCACCTGCGGCTTCCTGGTTTTTTTACGACGGGTATGACTCACGGACAACTCCGCCGCCTTCTGCGCGATGCCCACATAGACCGACATGATCAGCGGCATCGCCACTGTTAGCACAACATTCCAAACCGGGTGATAGGCGCCGCGCGGCCGCCGCAGAGCGATGGCAGCCTCGGGTACGAAGACGTTTTCCAGTTTGACGGTATGAGATCCGGTGCCTCTCATGCCGAGCGCGCGCCAGTTGTTCAGGACCGTGACTCCCGGCGCGTTCATCGGCACCGCAAAGTGCAGCACCTCGTCCATGAACGGCGCGCTCGTGACCAGCATGTCGCCGACCGCAGACTGGCTGGCGAAGTGTTTTTGGGCGCTGACGACATAGCCCCCATCGGCTTTGCTCATCGAGCCGTTGGACTCCAACCAATCGCCGGCGCCCGTGCTGACAAGCACGAGTTGGCTTTCGGCGACCTTCTTAAGCAAGGGCTCGCCGCCCTGACCGTGCCGGTATTTCCAAACTGTGGCGGCGATGAGATGCTGGTGCATCGAGAGCGCCAGCGCGGTGGAGCCGCAGTATTGGGCAAGTACGCGAAGCATGTCTGAGATC
>JAJONK010000080.1 GCA_021323355.1 Deltaproteobacteria bacterium | reverse complement strand
AAGGAGGCGAATCATGGCTGACTGGCCGCCGGTAATCGACGCCGATGGACATGTATTGGAACGCCAAAGCGACATCCGCAAATATTTGGAACCGCCGTGGAACCGACGTAACACTGCTCTCTGGCCCAGCGATCAGCCGTTCGACACCGATCTATTCGATACGCTCGGCTATCCAGGTTACGGTCGCAATATGAGCCCGGCCCAGCAGGTCGAGACATGGCTCAAGATCATGGACGAGTACAACATCGAACAGGCGGTGCTCTTTCCTACGGGCTCCGGCAACATTCCGAAACTGCGGGAACCCGAGTTCTGCCTCGCCGCTTGCCGCGCCGCCAACGATCATTTCGCCAAGGAATACAACGCGCTCTCCGATCGCATTCATTGCGTCGGTGTGCTGCCGCTCAAATGGCCGCAGGAAGCCGCCAAGGAGCTGCGCCGGGCCGTCACCGAATTGGGTCTGGTGAGCTTCGAGTTGCTTTCCATGGGATTACCCACGGCGCTCGGCGACCCGATGTACGATCCGCTTTATGAAGAGGCGCAGCGGCTCGACGTCCCGCTCTCCGTGCACGGTAACCGCAGCTCTTCGGCGGAGGTCGGCGCCGGCGCACTCAGAACGTTCGCCGAGGTGCACACCTACACTTTTCCGGTCGGCATCTTTCTCCACTTCACCAGCATCATTTTCCAGGGAGTGCCCGTGCGCTTTCCCAAGCTGCGCCTGGCTTTTCTTGAGATCGGCGCGACCTGGCTGCCGTACTGGCTCGATCGCATGGATGAGCATTGGGAGTTGCGCGGCGAATTCGAGGCGCCGCATCTGAAGAAAAAACCAAGTGAGGTCGTGCGCGAATCCGGAGTCTACTTCAGTCTCGAATCCGAGGAGCGGCTCCTACCGCAGACCATCGAGTACGTCGGCGATCATCACTTTCTCTACGCGTCGGACGTTCCCCACTGGGACGGCGAGTTTCCCAAAAACCTCAAATACCTGTGGAACCATCCTGATCTTTCACGGGCGACCAAAGAGAAGATCGCCTATCACAACGGCAAGGAATATTTCCGGCTAGATCGTCGAACCGCGGCGCAGGCTGCTCGGAAAGCAAACTGAGATAACAATTATTGTCTCTTATCTTAAACGTTCGACAGGCAGAAAATGATTCGCTTCAAAAAGCACAGACTTTCGGAATTGCCACTCTGCAATTCTAGCGAGAGTACCAAGCTTGCCGCGTTCGACGCCGCGGCATTCTTACTGTGCCGGATCCGCGGCGTCAGTCATTTGCGATACTGCCCGGAATTAAAGCCGTTGAGTTCGATACACCGGATCACAATAACGAGAGCCGCGACGGTATAGGTACCGCCGCGACTCCCGCTATCAAAACATTTGCAACGCCGTTTATTCAGCCGGCTTGTAGGGCTATGGCTGCTTGGGCGTCACCGTATCGGTCAGCGTTTTTAAGTACGCGACCAGCGCTGCCTCTTCGTTCGCGGTCAGCCCAAGGTTTCCCAGCACGCCGAAATTCCCAGCTTGATTTGGTGTATCGAACTCCGGAGCCGGCCAGCAGTTTTTCGCTATGGCCTGGTCTGCCGTCGTACCGGCCGGGCAAGCCAAGGGATCCCGTAACAAGGTTGCCGTATTATAAAAATGAACGACTTGCTCGAGTGACTTGAAGTAGCCGTTATGCATGTAAGCCTTGGGAAAGCCGTTGCCGCGGCGCTTGTCTACATTTCGCAAGGTCGGGGTTTTAACGTGACCGGCAAACGGGGTTGCGGTAGGGTTGGCAGAGTTAAATACAGCGCTTGGATCAGTATGGCCAAGCATTCCTGCGTCTAAATTGTTCGGATCGAAGTTCTCTATTTCGAAATTCGCCGGCAATCCAATGTGGTGATAAGCAAAATCCGAGTAGATCTGGTTAAGTTCATTGCCAACAGAAGCAGCGCCATGGCTGTTGTGGCAGGCTGCGCAGCCTGCGTTCTTTGGGGTACGGCCACCGTTACCCTCATCGACGAGTCTATTCAGCCCTGAATCATTGAGGCCATGAAATAGGTCACGCCCGAGATTCTCCTGGTTGGTCAAGTTGGGCAGAGGGAAAGACCCGCCGTTCCTGATTCCCTGATCGCGCTTGGAGCTGAACGAGTTGACTTCACCGGAATGCTGCCAGGCCGCGATGGCCAAAGCGATGCGCTTGAAGCTGATCGCCACGCTGGAAGTGTTGCAGTCGATCGCTTCGTTCCAAGCCTTCATGAAAAGCTCGGCATACTTCGACGACTGGACGTGCCGACAGACAGCTCCGGCACCGGGCAATCCACCATCGGTGCCATCAGGAACATTCTGCTCGACATCATTCGGGAATGGACCGAGTGCTTGATCGGCTACCGGCCCGATGAAACCACCGTAAGCCACCTTTTGCGCATCGGTATCGAAAATTTCGACACCAACATGCGGGATTGCTCCTTTTCCCGTCACGTTCGGCGGAGCAACCAAGGGCGTGGCGTTGCCTTCCGCGCGACCATCCCAGAAAACGCCCCCGAAACAGAGAAATGGTGAACCTTCGCCACAGAAAAAGGAATCCGTAGCAGGCGGCGGATTAGGAAAGGGATTGGGGTTGGTCGCAGGCCGGCCACCAAACGGCGGACTGAAGGTTGCGTAGGCGTTGCTGGGCGGCTTACGTCCTCCGACGGTGTGAGGATTGGCGCCAGGTACGGCCACGCCCTTCTTGTTAATGCCGGCAACGCCAGCGGTCCAGCCATTTTCCGGTACGTGGCAGGTGGAACACGACTGACGCGGCGGATTAGAAATATTGTCGAAGAAAATATGCTTGCCTAGTTCTTGTAGAGCCGGCACGTCTTGGGCCATGGCAGATCCATTCAACAGCACTAACAACACACCAACAGAAACGCATAGTATCGCACCTTTCATGCGAGCTGTGCTTCGGTAACTTGTTGCGCGATTTTCATGGTTTTCAATTCGCATTATCACTCCCACGGACCTCGGCCCGCGTATTTATTTACTCGTTGCATTATCGACGCGGCTGTTGCCCAGACTCGGCACATCGACAAACTCGGGGCGCCGAGAATCAAGCCCCTGTGCAGAAATCAATTGCTGTTCTCTCAAAATGGAATTTTTCTAGCAGAGCCGCGCCCGGCGTATCGAGCAATACCCATACCATGGCACGTGAAAACGAGAAGATCTCTTCACTTACTGAGGTAACTTTCATCGACTACGCCGGCAGCTAAAACTTTCAAAACCAATTTCGTGACAAGCTCGATCCTCGAGTGAGTGATTAAGAAATCTCTCTGAGGATTGAATAACGAATTCTTGCTCAGACGAGCTAATTCAACCGACATAATTTTTTTTGGAGCAGCGAATCGAACGAGAATGTTAGATCTTTGATTTACGCCCGTCCGACTGAAAACTAAGTCACCGGTAATGTTTGAAATACCCTACGTTTCTCAATGTTCCACCTAACTCTTACGGTTCACGGGCAATCTATTGCCGACGTGATCGCGACGATCGCGAACAGATGAACGTGATGAAACGCAAGAGTATTTCTTAAAAGACGTTCCGGAAGCGCGCAGTTATCCCGACGATCACTTCACGACCAGCGGTAGCAATTCGCCGGTATCATTGCAGGTTTCCAGCCGGTCCACGGCATCGATCAATCTGTCGATCCGATCTTCGGGTAATACCGCGCGGGCCATCTTGCGAAACTTGGCGCGCAACACATCACGGCTGACCATGTTGAGCGGCGAGCCAGGGGGGTAGGGCTCGAACGCTTTGTAACTCTTGCCATTGGTGAGCTTCACTTCCATCGTCGTGTTGTAATTCTGGTCTTTCTTCGCGTCCGGGTCGGCGTAGCTCTTCACTTTCTTGGCTAGCGCCAGAACTTTCGGATCAGTCCACAGCATGGGATCCATGTAAAAGCTCAGATCGTTGTCGTTCTTCAACAGGCGGATGGCCAACGAGAACGGCAGGCTGAACTGCGCGCTCGCGGTATCGTGCGGCTCGTAAATCGCGCCGCCGTGCGACAGCGAGGTCTCGGAGATGCCGACGCGGATCTCTTCGACGTCGTCCGCCCCGAAGCGATGCTCTTCGATCAATTTGCTGAGCGTGTAGATCACTCCCTGGACGGTGGCGACGCACGGATACAGCTTGAACCAGACGCGCATGATCTTGAACTCACTGCCGAGATCGCGGGTGATTTCCTCCGGCTCCACCAGATCGGCGAAGACTTTAAGAAATCCGCGTTTGCCCTCGATGATCGTCGGCGGACCGGTGAGCCCGAGTTGGGCTAGCATCGCCGTATTCCATGGTGCCGCTCGAATGCATGCCGGCGATGCCGAAGGCATGCAGCATCTGCCCCTCTTGCAATCCAAGCAGTCTCCCTGCCGTTGCCATCGCGGCGAAGGGCGCGCCGATGCCATGGCTGTGAAACCCGCGCTTGCCCGACGAAGGCCGCACCGCCGCCAGCAGCCGGTACATGACGTCGCAGCCGACGATCACGGCGGCGAGAAAATCTTTGCCCGTGCTGCGTTGCTTTTCACCTAGGGCCAGTGCCACCGGCACGGTAGCAGCGCTCGGGTGGCCGCCCGCGGCAAAGCCGACGTCATCGAGCTCGCAGCCCTGACCGAAGGTCGCATTGACGAACGCCGCATCCAGAGTCGGCACCCTGTCGCCGTAGTTGACCACCGTGCTTTCGCCGCGCCCTCCCATGTCGGCGACGTAGCGGTAGGCAATCTTATTCCACTCCAGGGTGGAACCGATCAGCTCGACCCCAATCTGGTCGAGGATGCAATCTTTGGCTTTTTCGATTGCCTCGGGAGGAATGTCTTCGTAGCGCACTCTCGCCGTATGGATCGCCAGTTGTTCGGTAATGCCGTTTGCCATTTTTCCTCTCGTGTATGCCGGATGATTCTACTAGGATAGTCGAGTGAATCGCTGCGTAGTGACGCCGCAACCTTTGATCATCTTAAATCGAAAATTTCTTTGAACTCTTTGTCGTAGCGCGCGTAATCCTTCGCCAGGCCGATGTCGCTGACATGGAGCTTGATGCCTTTTCTCTGCAGGTCGTCCGGCTCGATGCCTTTGCGTGCCGAGCTGCGGCCGAAGCTGCGGAGAATTTTCTGGCCTTCCTCGGAAAGAGAAAAGTCGATAAACAGCTTGCCGATGTTGGGATGCGGCGCGTAGCGCCCGAGCGCGATCGGGGTAACCCGGCTGACGACCGGCGTCAGCGGCAAAGACTCCACGGGTGCACCGCGCTTCTTGGCCGACTGCACGAGATGGTCGTAATTATTGACCGCCAGCGGCGCCTCGCCCGAGGCCAATACCTGGGTGATCAGCGTGCGTCCCGGGCGAAAGCTCAGCTCTTGTTTGGCCAGACCGCGCATCAGGCGCAGGCCTTTTTCTCTGCCGAGAATTTGCAGCATGCTCGCGTACCACTCGGTCTCGCGGCTGTCCATGAGCATTTTGCCTTTCCACTTGGGATCGAGCAGATCGTCGTAGCTTTTGGGGAGTTCCTGCTGCTTCACCAGATTGGTGTTGTACGACACCACGCTGGCATTGTGGTAAGCGCTGACCCAGAAGCCTTCCTTGTCTTTGAAATCCTCGGCAAATGCCGACCGCTCGGGCGAGTTGTACATTTGAAACAGGCCTTCTTTGAAGATCTCATAGAACTGAAAACTGGTCGCGGAGATGACGTCGAACAAGTGGACGCCGCCGCGGTGCTCCTGCAGCACCTTGACGACGACCTGCGTGCTGCCGAGACGCAGCAGCTTGGGCTCGACGAACGGATATTTCTTTTGGAACGCATGGATCATCGCCGTCCCGTCGCGGATGTCCGTAGTGCTGTAGTACACGAACACTTTTTCTTCCTTGGCCTTGGCGATGATCGCATCGCGATCCTGCGCCCCGAGCTGACCCGCGAGTAAAGACATCGAAACAATGACAAAAGAAAAAATGAAATATTTTCGTAGCCGATTCACGTGCGTTTCTCCCTCAACTTTAAACCGAGCGATGACGTTGAACTTTGAACCTTGAACGTTGAACGCGCCAGCCGGCGCTCTAGGCTCGGTTCGCCTTGGCAAAGGCAGCAGCGCTGGTGCCCGCCAGACGGCCGAACACGGCGCCCTTCATCAAGCCGGAACCGCCGGGGTAATTGTTGAAAAACGAGCCGCCGGTAATTTCCCCCGCGGCGAACAGGCCGCCAATCACATTACCGCTCGTGTCCTTGACCTCGCCGTTCTCGGTGATGCCGACGCCGCCGAACGTGAACGTGATGCCGCAGGTCACCGGGAATGCATAGTAGGGTGGGATGTCCAGGCGCTGCGCCCAATTGGACTTCACCGGACTGATGCCGCTCGTGGATTTGCCATCGTGCTTCGACGGGTCGAACGGCGCGTCGTTGACCGCGTCGTTGAACGCGTTGACCGTTTTCACAACGTTCTCCCAATCCAAACCCGGCAACTTCTTCGCCAACGCTTCGATCGTATCGGCGCTGACATGAAAGCCGCGGTTGTACTCGGAGCGGAGCAGCGGGCGGGTCTTGCTGTCGAAAATTTGATAGGCCGTCCGCCAAGGCAGGCGCAGCACTTCGCGGCCGCACTTGGCGTAGGTGTAGCTGAAAAAATCTTCGCCTTCGTCGACGAAGCGCCTGCCGTTGATGTCGACCATGATTCCGTACGGGTAGGAGTAGCGGTGCTCGTAGGCGCATTCGACGTCGGGCGCTTCGGCGTCGACCAGCACGGCGTGACAGCCGCTCCAGTGGCCGACTGCCTGTGCGCCGAAACTCAGCGCCAAACTGAGCACCTCGCCGGTGTTGTAGCGCGAGCCGCGGACTTTCACCAAGTCCCAACCGGTGCCAAGATAGCGCGCGCGCATTTCCGGATTGGCCTCGAACCCGCCGGCAGCCAGCACCACGGCGCGGCTCTGGAAATCCACCAGGCCCTCTGCCGTTTGCACCCGCACACCGGAGACCCTTCCCTTTGGATCGACGATCAAAGCCGTCGCCTTCGCCTCGTAAATTATTTCGATGCCGTTTTTCTCTGCCGTCGGAAACAGCATCTCGACCAGGCCAAGGCCGCCGTCGTTCACCGATATTACCCGGCCCGAGGGAAACTTGATCTTGCCGCCCATCTTCACTGCATGGGTGCTGGTGGAAAGTATCCATTTAACGTTCATGTCGGTCAGCCAACGCGCCGTGTCGTAAGATCGATCGACGAGAATGTTGGTGAGTTTTTTGTCGGCGGCATACTCGGTCACCTGCATGACGTCTTCGAAAAATTCCACGTTGGAGTAGGTGCCGACTTCCATCCTCGCGGCCTCTTCGTCGGTCAACTCCGGCAGCATCGGACGCATGTCGTCCAGATTGTTGTAAGTAAAACGAAACCCACCGCCGGAAAATCGTGTATTTCCGCCACGCGATGTTTTGGGACATTTGTCCAAGAGCAGCACGCGCATTTGTTGTTCTCGTGCCGCCAGAGCCGCGGTCAATCCCGCGTTGCCTGCGCCGATCACGAGCACGTCATAATTCGTTACCGCCATAGAATTTCAAGACCTCCTCATTTTTCGCCCTGAAAAGTTTTCTGGGCTGCTTCCAGAACTTCCAGCATGAAGTAAATTGCCAATCCTTCATTCCCTCATGCTTTAGCGGAAATCCAGGAAGGGAAGAAACTGGACCCTGATAAAAACATTGAGGGTGACATCTCTGGCTTTGTATCCTGCGGCTTGCGCAGTTTCGTCCGATTCGTTCATGAAATTGCCAGCAGCGGAAAGAGCTCACGGATCTCTTCCGCCTGCTCCAGCCGCCAAGCCCAATCGATGAACTTTTGACAGCGACTTCTTCCGAGAGACGGCTCCGCCAGCCGCAGAAATTTGTCCTCGACTTCGGCGTCCGAGAATGGATTCTCCGGATGTCCTTTCGGATAGGCGACATGGATTTCGTGCCGCGCGCCGGAAAATGTTTCGGCGACGACGCGGCAGTTCCACTTTTCCGG
The DNA here is from genome assembly GCA_021323355.1 of Deltaproteobacteria bacterium. GTDB lineage: Bacteria > Desulfobacterota > Binatia > UBA9968 > UBA9968 > WHTF01. The sequence continues at coordinate 5,217 of JAJONK010000080.1, read as the reverse complement.
ATACTGTTTCGTGAACTCCGGATCTTCCCGCAGAGTGATTTTCGCCATCAGCTCGATCGCGTCTCGGTCGAGAAACCGCGCCGCATCGAAGGTTTGCGCCGTCACGCCGCCGTCGAGCAGCGCTGCCGCTACGCAGAAGGGCACGCTGTGATCGGCGGTCTCGCGTGATTGCGGCGTCCATTTTTCCGGGTCTGTGGCGCCGCGCCCGATCAAACGCTGATAGGATTCCACGACTAGCGTTTTGATTTCGTCGGGTCTGACTTTCTCGCGCAGCTCGATCGCTGCATCGACGGCTCCCTGCGCGCTGTAGAAGACCGGCCAGTTTTTCAGATAAACGATTCCCGCGCGCAAAGGCATCGCGCCCAGGCGGGAGAGATCCAAAGAGCCGCAGACCTGCCGAAGAAAGCCGCCCTTCCCCTCGAAGGGCAAAAAGGGCCCGCTTACCCCGGCGCGTGCGAGCAGAGCCGCGAAGAGGCCATTACGACAGGCATTGGCCGACGCCATACCTTTCCACATCGAAAGCTCGCCCAGTCGGGTTTGTCCCAACGAACAATTCGCCGTCGCCGCCAGGCTCAAAGAATCGCGCAACGATTCCTGCGACAGTCCCATCGCCTTGCCGGAGCCGAGCGCCGCGGCCAATGCGGTGTAGGTGACGTAATCCCAGCCGCGCTCACGGATGCCGACCGAGTCGACGAGAGTGCAAAGAACCTCATACGCAACCGCGACGGCGGCGACGAACGACGAGCCGTTTCCATGCGCGATCTCCGATGCCGGCAGCACTGCGCCGATAAGATCGCTGGGGTGGGGGCCGTCCTTGCCGAAATAGTCGTCGTTCAAGTCGAGGCAGCGGATCATGGTCGTGTTGGCGAACGCCGCCATCTCCGCCGAAGTTTTGGCGGTGGTGCCGATCATGCCGGCTTCCTCGGAGCTGCGCACTTGTGCCGCGAGGCGCCGCGCGATCTTCGCCGGCGCTTCATCGTAGCCCGCCAGAGCGCAGCCGATCGTATCGATGAAGCGAAGCTTGATGGCGTGCAGGACCGGTGCTTCGATATCGGCAAAAGCAAACGAGTCGGCAAAGCGAACCAATTTTTCTTCGACCGCGTCCATCGGTAAGCTTGTATCTCTAGCGCAGTTTGAAAACATCTTTCCAGATTTTTTCGTACTTGGGATACTCTTTGATATCGTCGACACCCAACGGATAGAGCCGCTCCGGCCGGATCGGATCGATCGGCTTGACCTTGGGATGCGCGGGCGCCCGGCCGCCTTCGGCGTAAACCTTTTGCCCTTCTTCGCTGGCCGCCCAGCGGGCGAAAAGCAGCGCCGCGTTCGGATGAGGCGCGTCTTTAAAGATCGCCGTCGCGTTCATCGATCCGATGCCTTCGCTCAACAAGAAATTTACCGGCGCGCCTTTCTTCATCCGCCCGGGAAATTGATGCGCGAAGCAGGTCACGCAGAGCTTGGCCTGACCGCCGGTCAGAAGCTCGGTCAACTGCGAATGACCTTTATGAAACTCCACGCCGTTGGCAGCGATGGCGCGCAGCAAAGCGATCGCCTTCTCGTCGTTTTTGAACTTGTGCTTGGCGATGCCCATGAGAAATTCGAAATCCCGCGGCTCGGCCACCAGTGACCCTTTGTACTTCGCATCCGCCAGGTCGTCGATCCATTTCGGCTCGTCCGCTTTCTTGAGCAGGTTGGTGTTCCAGGCGACGACGATAAACTGCAGGTTCGAGGCCACCCAATACGGTCCTTTCATGATTGCCGGGTAGGCGGAGTACTCCGGCAGCGTCACTTCGAGCAGCAGCTTTTGATCGTTCATTTGGATCGCGGTTTCCAGCGGCGCCTGAAAAATATCGCCGATGGTTTTGCCGCCGCGCGCTTCCGCCGTAGCGCGGGCGACCAGGCTGTCCGAAGTGATGTCCACGTGATTTAGCTTAACCCCGGGATAGCGCTTCTCGAACACTGGCAGGATCTTCTCGGCGTTGACCTGCGCCAGGGTGCCGTAGAAGTTGATGGTTTTTTCCTGGGCGGCCTTGCGGTAAAGCTCCTCGATCGTCTGCGCGCTCGCCGGCGAGCAAAAGATGCCGACGACGAGCACAGCCATGAGTATGATCAACATTCGGATTTTGCCGCTCATCAACTCATCCTCCATTCTCAAGTGATTCCGAGTGCGGGAAATCGTCGGCATCACGCCGCCGTCATGAGCGTGCTCAGCGCCGCGACGTTTGGCGCGCTTTCAATCCATTCCACCGCAGCGACGATCGAACCGAGTCTTTCGTCATCCAGAACCGTCCTGCCTAGCCGGTAAAATTTGTCCTGCAATTCGCCGGGAGCCAGAGGGTTCTTATAACTGCCCTTGGGCGCCGCCAGCGAACCGCTCATTTCACGTCCGTCCAAAAGCAAAATGGTCATCCGGCAAGCAAAACGGCGCGGACCGGTTGCCGTAGGGTCGGCAAGCAGGTCGATTTTCCTGCCGATCTCCAGGATCGCCGGATCGCTCCACATGGCCGAGTCGAGATAATGCTGCAGATCGTTATTGCCTGTAAGGAATCTCAGCGCGAGAGAAAAGCGTAGGCTGAATTGGGCTTCGATGACTTCCTTGGGCTGATAGATGGTGCCGCCGTGCAGCAGGATTCCTTCATTGAGCTCGACAGTGATCTTCGTAACCTGGCGCGGGTCGATGTTGTGCTCGCGGACAAGACTGTCGAGCAGCTCGATCGGCGAGTGCTGGCTGGCATTCACCGGGAAACGCTTCATCGCCGCATGATAGAGCGCGAGGTCTTCATTGCCGGCGTCGAGGTTCTTGACGATCGGCTCGACATTGCTGGTCCCCGACATGACTTTCAGAATGCCGCGCTCGCCTTCGAAGATCGTCGGCGGTCCGGTGAGGCCGATCTGCGCCAGCAACGCGGAGCGGAGCCCGCCGCAGCAGGCCATACCGTTGTGTAACCGTTTCACTTCGCCGCCGCTCTGGTCGTACTCCATGGTACCGCCGGAATGGCTGCCGGCGATCGCCAGGGCGTGAGTCATCTGCTCCGGATCGAGGCGAAGAATTTTGCCTGCGGCGGCGGCGGCGATGAAAACGCCCACCGCGCTTTGCGCGTGATAGCCGCGCGTCATCAATTCCGGCAAGAGCGCGCGGCCGATGCGCCAGCCGACTTCATAGCCGGCAACCATGGCGGTGATCAGTTCCTGCCCGCTGACAGTCTGCTTCTGTGCCAGCGCAAGGATGACCGGCACCGTCGCTGCGCCGGGATGGCCGCCGCCTTGATCGTAGTAGTCATCGAGCTCGCAACCCTGGGCGAATGTTCCATTCACGAGCACCGCGTCGTCAAGCGGAACTTTATTGCCATATTTTACGATCCGTGCCGGGCCGCCACTTTTCGCGCTTTTTACAAATTGATAGACCGGCTGATTCCACGGCACGCCGGCGCCGATCAACTGACAACCCAGTTGATCCAACAATAGCTCCCGGCAGCGCGATACGGCGTCAGCTGGGACGTGCCGATAACTCAGCTCACAGATGAAACCGGCGAGGCTTTGCGCCGCCGTGGGTTGCGAACTCGTAGGGTAACTCATGGCCGCAGTCGTTTGGTCCCACTTCCCGCGCGAGCCGTCGGCAGCGCGCTCGCATCGCCGGCGCTATCGCTCCCCAGCTTGCGAGAAATCTTGACGGCAAATCGTTTGACCGCTTCCACCAGTTTGCTTCTCCCCTTCGCCTGCAATCTGAACGGCGTCAAGGTAATCGTTAGGGAATAGGGCGCTCGGCCTTCGCTATCGAAGATCGGCGCGCTGATGGCGCATAGTCCATCCATCACTCGCTCGCCCCGGCTGTAGGCAAATCCCTGCCTTCTCGTGCGCACCAGGTCCACGGCCAGTTTTTTGGGATCGGTGATCGTGCGCGGAGTAAGCGCTTTCAGGCCATGCCCCGACTTCAGGTAGTCTCTGAGTTCATCGGGAGGGAGATACGCCAAGAGAACCTTGCCGCTCGCGCCCGCGTGAGCCGGAAACTGATCACCGACTCGTAGAGAGTCCCGCAACACTTCCTTGCTTTCGACTTTCTCGATGCACACGCGTTTACCGTCGCGCAATTCATGCAATACCGCATTTTCTCCGGTTATATCGCGCAGGCGCTCCATCAATGGCAACGCGATCTTCCTGATCTCCAGTCCCTCGCGTGCCACCGAGGCCAGATAGAAGAGCCCCGGCCCGAGGCGATAGAGCTTGGTCGCGGCATCCTGCTGGATCAACCGCCGCGATATCATCACCTTCAAGAGCCGACGCACCGTGCTCGGGGGAAATCCTAAGCTGCGACTGATCTGAAACAGCGACTGCTCAGGACGGTGGGATTCAAACGAATAGAGCAGATCGATGGATTTTTCCAGAACCCGCGCTCCAAGCGACTTCGATTCCATAATGTGGAAGGCCCTTTCACCGCCGTCCAACCATTTTCTATTATGAGCATACGCTGCGGTCAAGAGTTGGATCAGCGAAAGGGCAAGGCGGGGAGCGAGAGTGGCCGCCATCTCGTTCGGCACAACGGCGAACCCGCGTGAAAACTAACCAAAAACAACGCAGCAAACATTAAACATATGAGAGCAACCGGCGTGATCTTCATAAGGTATGCAGATCGACACGGAATTCACGCAGAATGGCGCAAACAATTCCCGGTGACGGCAGAAGATTGGAGGAAGCTCAATCAATTACCACTGACCGCCGCAATCCTTTTCATGCAACTTCACGCCAACAAGTTGATTAGACCGATTTCCTTGCCGAACCGCCAGGATAGCCCAATGTAGACAAATCGGCGGTAATTTCATCGAGGATCAGCGGATCGTCGATGGTGGGCGGAACTTGATAATCGACCCCGTCGGCAATCTTCTTGATCGTACCGCGATGGTGGGCGGAACTTGATAATCGACCCCGTCGGCAATCTTCTTGATGGTACCGCGCAGAATCTTGCCCGAGCGCGTCTTGGGTAGCCGCTTGACCACGGTCGCGATTCTGAAAGAAGCCACGGCGCCGATCCTTTCGCGCATCATCTGGACCGCCTCGCTTACGATCTCGCCGTCTGAGCGTCGCACGCCGGCCTTGAGCACGATCAGCCCCAGTGGAATTTCTCCTTTGATCTCGTCGGCGACTCCCAAGACCGCGCACTCGGCGACGTCGGGATGAGACGCCAGCACCTCTTCCAACGCGCCGGTGGAGAGCCGATGACCG
>JAJONK010000582.1 GCA_021323355.1 Deltaproteobacteria bacterium | reverse complement strand
ATAGTCTACGCAGCACCCCTATCCTAACCTTCCCCCATCCAGGGGGAAGGAACCGATCTTCAGGAAATACTTGTCGACACAAAATCACGGTGCAGATCTCCGAGCATTTCGAAGTTTCATCATTTCCGTTGCGAAACTTACCTTACTGCAGCGCTTGCATCGCGCTGGCAAGACCCTTTTGGTAAAGCCGGTACAACTCTTCGGATTCTTTTGCAGCCTGCAATATCATCTCCCGGTTCTCGCCGGAGCCGAACTCCTCCCAAACCGGAAGAAACATATCGACGTGACCTTTTCCAGTTCGGCAGATCGTCCCAGGTGATGCCCAGATATTTGACCCAGAGATTTCCCATTCGCGCCGAGTGACCGCCGCCAAGATCGGCCAAAAGGCGATCGTCCTGGTTCCATTCGGTCATGCTCATTGCCGCCAAACCTTCGAGCCAGCTTTTCTTCTTGCACATCCAACCCCACGCATACAATGTCGCGGCTGTAGTGGGGATCGGCTTACTTTGCAAAATATCCTCCGCCGTAAGTCCAATCGGTTTTCCCTGGCGGATGATCAAATCCAAATGACCATGCTCGGAGTGCGCATCCCGGATCATCTCCTCGTACTCGTGCGCGAGTATCTTCTGCTTGACCGCCAGTACCGGGCAGTTTCCTGAAACATACGCCCAGCAGTCGCGACGATGCCGAACGTACAAGGAAAGCTGCTTTAGGATGAGTTGTGCCCTTGGCTTGGTTATCGGGACCGAATAGTATCGCTCCAACTCAGGCGAAGACATCGTCGCACGTGCTAACTCCCCGAAAGCGGCGTTCCAACCGTTCGCATCCATATTAATTATCCTCGATCTTCAAACAACCGCGGCCCGGTTGGGCGTGGGTGTGCGGGGAATCTCTGAGGCTCTCCGCTAAGCAAACTTTGCCATCTCCTGCGCAATTCCCGCGCGGAATATCTTCAGCAACTCCATCGACTCTTTGGCCGCTCGGTAGGCAAGCGCTTCCTTCTCGCCGATAGCGAACTTTTCCAGATCTTCCAAAAACATGTCGCTATGCTCTTCGTCCGCCTCGCTGTGAACTTTGAAATTCGGCATTTGCTCCCAGCCAAAACCAAGATCGTCCATCCAGCGCTTGGCCATGCGGCTGGAGAGTCCGCCGCCGATATCCTGGAGCAAACGATCATCATTGGCCCACTCGGTGATAGTCAGAGCGGCCAAACCTTCGATCCAACTCTTCTCCCTCGTCATCCATGCCCAGGCGTACAGAGTGGCGAAAGTTGTCGGCAACGGCTCGACTTCCAAAACTTCCTCGGGCGAGAGTCCTAACGCTTTTCCCTGCCGGACGATCAGGTCCAGATGCCCATGCTCGGTGTATTCATCCTTGATCACCTCGCCATATTCGTGCTGCAGGATCTTTTGCTTCACCGACATCTGCGGGCAGTTGCCGGAAACGTGCGCCCAACAATCGCGACGGTGTCGAATAAATAGTCCCAATTGCGTGATGAAGATTTGTGCGCCGGGTCGCGTGATCTTGACCTGAAAATAGCGATCCAGTTCCGGTGCGCGCATCGCGTCACGCACCAGCTCCCCCAGTTCCCGGCGCCACTCAGCTCGCTTCATGCGGATCTCCCCGTTACTTGTAAAGCCTGTCGACGAAACCCTCTTTGATTATCGAATCGATGATGCTGTTGTCGAAGAACTCCGATCCAAATATTTGACGGCATAGTCATAGGCTTCGTCCAGTGAATCACCGCCTCCGAGGAGATATTTGGCTAGAACTTTATAAGCCAGGTCTTTTCTGCTTCTCAGCCCCGCCACTCCTTCGATGTAAGCCTTGAGCATAGCCTCCACCGTTCTCGGAGAACTTTTGTAGAAGTCCCGCTTGACGGCGATCAGATCCATTGAGAAAGGAATTCCCATGTCGGGCAAATCAACTAACATGCGAACCTTTGGACCGGGCTTCATGCTGCGTACAGCCCCGGCGATCATCCCGGTCCGAATAGCGGTGTCGACTTCCCGGGTGCCACCCATCGGTTGAATTTTGACCTTGTCCTGGAGTCCCAGCTTTTCGAGCACGAACTGGGTTAAGAAATGCGTCGATGAGCCATGCCGGGTAATGCCCAGGACTTTTCCTTGAAGCTGCTCCGGTTTGGTGATCTCAGGCTGAACAAATAAACTCATCGCCGGCCGGTTGGTAATGCTGCCCACCGCAACAAGAGGCGCGCCACGCAGAATCGAGCTGACTACCGCGTTGCTAGCGGCCACGCTCATATCGAGATTGCCGCCTACCATCGCCTGGACCGTAACGCTGCCGGAGCTAATGTAGATGAGATCGGCCTTGACGCCATGCTTCTCAAAAGCTCCCATCTCCTTTGCCATCCATACTCCGGCAAAGATCGGGCTGACTGCAGCATACGCAATGGTTACTTTGGGCGGCGTCTGCGCCGTCGAAGGTCGCGACAATGCCAGCAAAGAAACAGCAACCAACAAAGCGGCCAAAAGACGGACCTCACCCATTCCGCGACCGGCTGACCACACGCGCGCGCCTTTCGCCAATCGGCTCATGTTAGGTACTCCTGGAGTGCGGCGGCTGCTCTTAATGACAGATTAAATCGGCCAGCCATGTTCCGAAACGTCGACACGATTGCCTTCGGCGTCTTTGATCCAGCTCTCCGCAACGGCGCCGAAGGTGTTTTCCTCAGCTTTGGTCTGGGCGACTTCTTCGATTCCTTTGACACTCTCTACCTGGAAGCCGAAGTGGTTAATGCCCCGGGGGTATTTGTCGGTGCTGATGAGCGCTAGATCCAGGTGACCATCGGAAAGATAAATAGTCCCGCCCGGACCCCGGTACTTTTCTTCCATACCGAATACTTTCTTGTAGTACTCGGCGGTCTTTTCGCGGTCTGCCACATTGATAGCGATGTGCCTGATTCTTGGTTTTTCCATGAGGATCCTCCTTATTTCACTAGAAATAGTCCAGCGGAATCTTTTCCATGGCCCGCGCCACGCCTTCACGATAAAGCCCAAACAGAGCAAGCGACTCTTTGACTGCGGCGAGCGCCAGTTCTTCCTTCTCGCCGGTGGCATACTCCGAAAGAAACGGCAAAAACATGTCGCTGTGCTCTTCATCCGCCTGCGAATGCGCGACGAAGAGACGGTCATCATTGGTCCATTCGGTAACCGTCAGGGCGGATAAACCTTCGATCCAGCTCTTAGCGTGCGTCAGCCAGGCCCAAGCGTAAAGCGTCGCAGTCGTGCTTAAAAGGGGTTTGGTGTCGACCACCTCGCGGGCGGTCAAGCCGAGCTTTTCCGCTTGGCGGATGATCAGATGAAGATGGCCGAATTCTGAATACTGATCCTTGATGACTTCGCCGAACTCGTGCCTTAGAATGGCTTGTTTGACTGCCATCACGGGACAATTGGCAGACACAAGCGACCAGCAATCGCGGCGGTGGCGAATGTAAAGTCCCAGTTGCGTGATCATGAGCTGCGCCCGGTGCTTGTTCATTTTAACGGAAAAATAATATTCCAGCTCCGGCGAGCGCATGTGATCGCGCACCATCTCGCCGATCGCCTTTCTCCACTGCTCAACTTGCATCCTTGTCTCCTCGACCTGCTTGCCTTCTTTACGCGGCTTTCAGTCAGCCATCTGTCTCCCTATATCCGATTATCGCTGCGCAGCTCAAGGCTTCTTGTAAAGCTTTTCAATAAACCCTTCGCGCACCATCTTATCCACCATCGAGTTATCCGCGAACGTCTCGAGTGGTACTCCCTTTTTGCCGATGAACTCCAAAATCGAATCGATTGCTTCCGGCTCAACCCGCGGTGTCTTCTCGAGATACAAAATCGAATCCTGATAGATCTCGTCAATTTTCTTCTGATCGCGCAAGCGGGCATATTTGGCGATGGCTTTGTAGGCTCGCTCCTTTTGGAAATGAATTGCCGCTACCCCTTCCGTATAGGCGCGGACCATGCCGTCGACCACGTGCGGGAAGCGCTTTAGATCGTCGCGCGAATGGGCAACAACATCCATCGAATACTGAAAACCCAGGTCTTCGAGCTTGAGTAATAACCGTGGCTGCATACCGGCATCAACACGGAGGCTTGACGTGACGGCGCCGGCGATCTGCTTGTTTTGAAATGCCGCGCTGACTTCGATGGTGCCGCCCATCTGACGCACACTGACGGCGTTTTCCAAGCCGTATTTCTTGAGCAGCATGCGTGTCAGATTGTCGGTCACCGAACCAAAGCGTGTGACGCCAATGGTCTTGCCCTTGAGATCTTCGATGCGGGTAATTTCCGGTTGAACCCAAAACCGATGATACGGCGTGTTCGCCGTGCTCAACACCGAAACAAGCGGCGCGCCACGCAAAACCGCCGCGATCACGGCATTGGTCGCGGCGACGCCGCCGATGATATCCCCGCCCAACAATGCTTGCACCGTAGTCGGACCGGACGAGATGTAGATCATTTCGGCATCGATGCCGTATTTTTCATAGGCGCCGATCTCTTTGGCCATCCATGAGCCCGCGGCCATTGCTCCGACTGTGGAATAACCGAAGACAAGTTTTTTTGTTTGGGCGGCAAGCTCGGCGGGCATGAATAGCAGAGCGCAAACGATGACCATCAAGGCGGATCCTAAAAAGTCTCGTAACAACTGCATCTTTTTCCTTTCGTGTTCGTGTTGTTGATCGAAGGACAACTCAAACATTGCCGGGTCTCCAGACCTCCAGCGTCATTAATCCACCTGGCCTATCAAGTCTCGATCGATTGCCTGCCAGATCAACTTTCTTGATGCTGGCCCTCTAACAATCAACTTAATGCTCCAAGATTGAGAAGGTTCATTCCATGGATGCGATGAGCCGTATGACTGAACCATCGAAGCTGCCAAGAAAATCTTTCTACAACGCAGGACTGATCAATTCACGCCCAAGAAATTCAGTTACCAGCGGCCAGGCAAGATCCGCCAGATACGGTTGGTAGCCATCCGATTCCGTGGAAGCAAAGCCGTGATTACCGAAATGAAAGTAATGCCATTCCAACGGCTGTCCGTTGGCGTGAAAACTTTCCATCACCTTCTGTTGGATTGCGAACGTGCTGGTCCGATCGTTGCCGCCGTACAAAACCATTGAAGGACACTTGATCTCACGGGCGGCATCGTACGGGTGGCGCGGTCTGATCGGCGTTGCCGGCTCTTCGCGCACCGACGGGTAATAACCGACAAAGGCGCGCACCGCCGGCGTCGCCGCGACAAAATGAATACCGATGCGCCCGCCCATGCAATAGCCGATGACACCGACCCGCGAACGATCAACGTCGTTGCGTGAAAGGCAATGGCGCCATCCCTGATCGATGACGCGGACGAAATCCGGATCGGGTGTCTTGTTTTGGATTTCCGTTCCCTTGTCGATGTGGGTTTCGGCGGGATAACCGAGCATGTGATAGAGATTGGGAACAACTGTGGTGTAACCCAACTGAGCGAATCTATAAGCGGCAGTCTTGAGGTAGCC
>JAJONK010000079.1 GCA_021323355.1 Deltaproteobacteria bacterium | reverse complement strand
ACATTGTAGAGCACGAGGACAACGAGATGATGCGTCCATACCGCATCGGTCCGGTTCAGCCTGGTCAACCGGGCTAGCATCGCCGCCATGGAAAAATGACGGGAATCGGGAGGGTCGAGGCTTCACTTCTAAATACTCTCCTCGCTGCGGAAAGAACGGTCGTTGATTCTAAACTGGCTACAATCCGCCGTAGAGATCGCGGCTCCTTGCTATTTCATCTATGAAACGACCTCGGTATTACGAAACCGCGTCTATCGAAAAGAGTACCCGAAGCGAAGCCGATCAGCTTTGAGCATTCTCGATGGTCTAAGGTATGACTACCTTCATTCACTAGCAATCGGCTTGAAATTGGCTCGTCGCTTCAACCGTCGAACAGTTGATGACAGTTTCTATCTTGCGCTCGCCCAAGAGCAGGCTTGCCCCTTTCGGGGGGAGACAAGCGTCTCTACAACGCAGTGAAGAAGCAGCTGGAATGGGTTTATATATTGCGGTAGGGGTTATCGGCAGTGCTCTCTTACTTTTTTGTTGGCTCCGCCCTCTGCATGATTCGCTTGTCTGTACATTCGCTGCAGAAATAGTCTTTCCCCAGCTTCGAATATTCATCTTCGCTCAGAACAATGACGGTTGCGCATTGGGAGCATTTTGTCGGTTCATAAGCCGGCGGATCGGGTAACTTCTCGAAGTTGTATTCGTTGGTTCCGTACCAGACATAGTCTTCGGTCGTAAAGCTGCTCCGGCATTGAGCGCATGATTCCCAATCGCCCTCATGTTCTTCGGTATGATGATGGGCGCACAGCGTGTAGTGATTATGGTTCCGATGACAGCTGTTGCGTGCGTACGAGAACATAACGTAGTTGTGCTCGTCGTCGCAGATCCAATTCCCGCAGCATTCGGTCTTCGTCAGGTTTCGCGTCTTTCCGCAAAGACCGCAGCGATTTTTTTGGACAGGGATCTTGAGTGTCTTTTTTTTCTTGGCCATGGAAGCTCCTAGTGAATGCCTATAACATGGCAGCCCATGATTCCAGCGCGCAACCCGGGTTTTTGGGACGGCAAGTCTCACTGTGTTCGTTCTTCCCCAATGCCCGCTTTCTCTTATTCTTAAAGCTTTTCCCCTTGACAGTAACTCGCGGTTCGTGATGATTTACCGCGGCGGGAAAATCTGTCGACGACTGGAACCTTTCAGGAGGAGCTATGAGGCACTTACTATGGTTTTTTTGCGCATGGGTGTTTGTTTTTGCTGATCTTGCATCGGCGAAAGAAGTGGTGATCGTCACATCTTTTCCCAAGGAACTCTTCGAAACCTACAAAAAAACCTTTGAGGCCAAGCATCCCGGCATCAAAGTCATCATCAACAGCAAACAAACCAATGCCGGCGTCACTTATCTGCGCGAAACCAAGGCGAGACCTGAGGCGGATATTTTTTGGGTCAGCGCTCCCGATGCTTTCCAGACCCTGGAGTCCGACGGCTTATTGGAGAAGTATGCGCCACCCAAGGAAATCATGGGCCGAATCCCGGCAAAGATCGGCGACTATCCGATTCACGATCCGGACGGCAACTACTTCGGTTTTGCCATCAGCGGCTACGGCTTGATGTGGAATAAAAATTATCTCAAGGCGCACAAGCTCACGGCTCCCAAGGAGTGGACGGACCTCACCGACGGAAGATATCACGGACATCTGGTGATCAGCGCGCCTTCGCGCAGCGGCACGACTCATTTGACGGTGGAAACTATTCTCCAGGCCTACGGCTGGGACAAAGGTTGGGCTTTGTTAATCAATTCCGGCGGCAACATGGGCAGTATCACCGAACGGAGTTTCGGCGTGCCTGAAGCGGTCATCAGCGGCCAGTATGGCATCGGTGTGGTGATCGACTTCTTCGGGTTATCGGCGATCGCCAGCGGCCAGCCGGTGGAATTTGCTTATCCGTCTTTGACCTCGGTGGTTCCGGCCAGCGTTGCTATCGTCAAGGGCGGGCCCAATCCGGAAAATGCGCGGGCATTTGTTGATTACCTCCTCAGTGAAGCGGGTCAGACGGTGCTTTTTACACCGGAGATTGCCCGGTTGCCGGTGATCCCCGAACTCTATTCGAAGGCGCCGAAAGATTACCCGAATCCATTCAAGACAAAGATGGGCGGAGTCAGTTTCGACGACAAACTATCATCCGGACGTCGCGACGTGGTGAATTCTCTGTACGATCATATCATCACCTTCCGGCATAACGAGTTGAAAGACGCGTGGGCCGCTATCTACCGGGCTGAAGCGGCGCTCGCCAAGAGCAAAAGCGCCAATGCCGCTCAAGGGAAAACCCTCGTTGCCGAAGCCAGGAAAGTCGCGAGCCAGGTGCCAATCAATGATCAGCGAGCTAGTGACAAGGAAGTGACGGGTGCGTTTAGATCGAAGTCAGGCCTCAAGGCGCAACTTGAAACGGAATGGGAAAACCTCGCCAAGGCGAACTACGCCAAGGCAAGAGAGCTGGCAGCTAAAGCGCTCGCTTCAGCCAAGTAAACGAATTTGGAATTCGCGCGCGGATGTTCGGCAGCTGAGCTGGCTACGAGAGTCCTATGGAGCTGACTCAAGTCGGCGTTGCTGCACGCTGGCGCGCAGGCGTAGACTGGTGGCAAAACGGCATTCTTCTAGTGCTGCTGGTCATTCTCACGGCGTTTATTCTTTATCCGGTCTTGAGTGTCCTGTGGATCTCGCTTTCCAATGATCAAGGCGGCCTGACCTTTATTCACTTCGCTAATTTCTTTCATCGCCCGCTTTTCCGCGAGTCCTTGTGGAACACCTTGCTCAGCGGCGCTCTGGTGGTTTTTTTTGGCGCGCTTTTGGGAGTTCCGCTGGCTTACATCATCGCGCGTTATGATTTTAGGGGGAAACTGTTACTGCAAACCGCGGCGACTCTCCCTTTGGTGGTGCCGCCGTTTGTCGGCGCGGTGGCGCTGCAGTTGATTCTGGGTCGCAGCGGCATGATCAACCTGCTCCTGATGAGCTGGTTCGATACCACGATTCCTTTCATGGAAGGGTTGACCGGCGTCATTCTCGTGCAAACCTTGCACTTCTTCCCATTTATTTTACTCAACACCGTTGTTTCGTTGTCGAACATCGACTCCTCGCTCGAAGAGGCGGCGCAAAACTTGGGCTGTAAGGGCATTCGTCTTTTCCGGCGCGTCACTCTGCCGTTGATGCTTCCCGGTTTTACCGCCGGCGCCCTACTGACGTTTATTCGAGCGATCGACGATCTGGGCACGCCGTTGATGCTGAACTACAAAAACCTGCTCGCGCCCCAGGCTTACCTGAGAATCACTACCATCGGCATGGACGACGTCGACGGCTATGTCGTCTGCGTCGTGCTGGTGGTTATTTCTCTGGCTTCGCTGCTGGCAGCTCGCAAGTATCTAAGCCTCGCCGAATACGCCACCGTGCAACGCTCCGCTTCCACTGCCAAACCGCTTCACGGCAAAGCGCTGGCGCTCGTCTGGCTGATCAGCGCGCTTATCTTGGCCGTGAGTCTGTTGCCTCACATCGGCATCGTTTTGCTGTCGTTCTCCAAGATCTGGAGTTTTACGTTGCTGCCGTCAACGTATACGTTGGACAACTATGGCGATATCTTTTTTCGAGTGCCTCACTTCGTGGTCAACACGTTGATCTATACTATCCTCGCGGCAACACTCGATGTCATTCTTGGCGCCCTGATCGCTTTCCTGCTGTTGCGCAGTCGGGTGCGGGGAAGGAATGTTCTTGACGCCATCGCGACGATGCCGCTGGCGATTCCAGGTGTGGTTCTCGCTGTCGGCTATCTGCGCGTTTTTCATGGTTGGGATTTCCCCGGAATCGGCGCGCCGTTGACCTCATCCTGGCTGATTCTGGTGATCGCTTACACGATGCGGCGGCTGCCCTACACCGTGCGCGCCAGCTACGCCGCTCTCCAACAGGTTCATGTCACTCTCGAAGAATCGGCGCAGAGCCTCGGCGCCAACCGCTTCCGCACCTTTAAGAAAATTACCCTGCCGATGATCACCGGAGGTTTGCTGGCCGGCGGATTGATCGCCTTCGTCACATCGTCGGTGGAGCTCGCGTCCACCATCATGCTCGTGCCGCGCATTGAATTGGGACCGATTTCCTATGGGATTTATCTTTACATGCAGAGCCCGCTCGGCCGGGGCGCGGGCGCTGCGCTCGGGGTGATAGCCATTCTGTTGGTCGCCATCGGAACTTATCTGACGCACCGAATCTTCGGCGGCCGCGCCGGTAACGCTTTTCGTATCTGACATGCAAGCGGCTAGTGTCAGACTGGAAAATGTCGGAAAACATTACGGCGACCACTGGGTAGTTTGCAGTGTCACCCTGGATATCAGGCAGGGAGAGTTCTTCACCTTTCTCGGACCCAGCGGCTGCGGCAAAACCACCTTGTTGAGGATCGTTGCGGGATTTGTTGCACCGGACGAGGGCGTGGTTTATTTGGACGACCAACCGATGAACCATGTGCCGCCCTGGCGCCGGGACATCGGCCTGGTTTTTCAAAACTATGCCTTGTGGCCGCACCTGAGCGTCTTCGAGAACGTCGCCTTCGGTTTGCGAGAACGAAAAGTTGCGCGCGGCGAGATCGAGCGCCGCGTTGCTGCGGCTCTCAAGCAAGTTGATCTTGCAGGAGCTGAGAAACGACGTCCATCACAGCTTTCCGGCGGCCAACAGCAAAGAGTCGCTCTGGCGCGCACACTGGTGATCCAGCCGCGAGTGCTGCTTCTTGACGAGCCTCTCAGCAATCTTGACGCGAAACTTCGCATAGAAATGCGCCTGGAGCTGCTCAAGCTGCAACGGGACCTCGGACTGACGACGATTTACGTGACGCATGATCAGGAAGAAGCTTTAGCCATGTCGACCCGCATCGCCGTTATGAGGGATGGCAAGGTCATACAACAAGGTAAGCCGCGCGAGATCTACGAGCAACCCGCCGACAAATTTGTCGCCGCATTTTTGGGGCATGCCAATCTATTTTCAGGTCAAGTCATCTCCGCCGGCGAGGGATCGATCGATGTTGATGTCGGCGACGGGCTCACCATACGCGCCGGCTCCGTGACGGCTTCGATCGGTGTTCGAGGTGGAGAAAAACTTTTTCTCAGTGTTCGTCCCGAGGCCGTCGAGCTCCAGGAGATCGGCACGGTTTGCAACGGCGTCAATCACATCGAAGGACATGTGATCGCGGCTGCGTACCGAGGATCGCTCATCGAATATGAGATTGCCGCCGGCGATCACGTCATCAAAGCCCACGTCGTCAATCCCAAGGGAAAGCCGTTGTTTGAACGAAACCAGCCAGTGTGCCTCCGCTTCGCTCCCGAGGATGTAACTTTAGTCAATGGTGATTGACAGCATCAATGATCATTACACGTCTGCCTGGATGTCGCGGTCGAGTGGGAAAGGCGGAGAAAAGAGGTTATGTATTCCTGATGCGCCTGGCTTGATGCTGCCCAGGGCCAGGGACAAATTTCCAAAGTTTAGGCTGGGACCCTATGAAAAAACGAAAATACCTCTTGATAGTGCCACTCACTGTGGTGTTCATCTCAGCCATATCAGCGTTGATTTACACCCAAAGATTCGCCCAAGAGGCGGCAATTCTAAAGATAAATCAACAGCACGAAAAAAAGACGGTAATAAAAACATCGACTATTCCCGGGGCCGGCAACGGGTTATATGCGGCGGTGAAAATCAACAAGGACGAAATTATCGGTGAATTGGGTGGCCGCCTGGTTTCTGATGACGATAAGTCCCATGGCAATCACTATATCGCATCGATCCCTGAATGCGCTTGGGAAAAAACCCACCCATTCAAGTATATCGACGCGAAAGAGCATGGCGGGCATGTCAGCCGCATCAATTTCGCCCCAAGCGAGATCAACGGAATAGCAACGCATCTGCAAAACGCTACGATCAAACAAATCTGCGAATATCCATATTTTATCTATATTGCCGTGAGAGATATCGAACCCGGAGAGGAAATCTGGTCGAGTTACGGCCCGGACTATGAATACAACCACTTCATGAACATTCCTGAGGTGCGAGATTTTTTCTGCGGGCTGGTAAAGCTTGACTGCCGCGACCGATTTACCTTCTCTCATTAGATGATCCGTACGACCACCTGCATGCCAACGCATACCAGCGACGATCAGCACCAGTGATCATGCGAGTTGCTACGCATTACATAAGCTTCTCAGCCGCGAATATGTCTGCTCAGAGTGGCGGATCTTGACGCCGTTGTGATATCGGTCAGGCGAGACTTTTGTTCTAAGCTGCGCAAAATCGGGGGCAAGTAGCCGATGAAGATAGACACCGTTGAAACTACCGTGCTCGAGATGCCGTACACCAAGCCATTGATTACCGCGACCAATCATTTCACCGTCGCTCGCGGGCTGCTCGTCAAAGTCGTTACCGATGGAGGCGCCCAGGGCTATGGCTATTCGGATCTTTTCCCGCGCACCGGTGAGACACCGGAGACCGCGCGCCACGTCATCGACGAGGTCCTCAAGCCGAAAATCAATGGGCGTGAATTAGAAGATTTGGCTCGCATACGGGCGGACGTGGATCACGCGCTGACCGGCAACCCAAGAGCCAAAGCCGCATTAGAATGCGCTTTGTACGATGCGCTGGCGCGCAGCCTCCATATTCCGTTGAATCTGCTGTTGGGCGGGCGTTATCGAAATGAAATCAGAGTGATCAAAATGATCAGCGTCGGCCAGCCCGAGATGATGGCCAGTGAAGCCAAACAGGTGGCCGATGAAGGACTCGCGCTAAAGCTCAAGATGAGCGGCAAGATAAGCCTGGACCTGTCCCGGGTCGCCAAAGTGCGCCAGGCCGTCGGCGATGATGTATTCATCAAGGTCGATGCCAACGAAGCCTACGATGCCAAGACTGCGATCCGTCTTGCCAAGGGCTTGGCCGATCATGGCGTGGAGATCTTTGAGCAACCCGTGCCACGCGATCAATTCGGCGCGCTGTGGGAAGTTAAAAAACATGCGCCGATAAAAATCGAAGCGGATCAGTCGGTGCGCACCGTAGCCGATGCCGCCTACTTGATCAGAGAGCGCATGGTGGATTCGATCAACACCGGTATTCAAAAGATCGGCGGCATCCAGGAAGTAAGGAAAATTGCCGAGTTATGCGAACAGGCCGGCATAAGCTGCGCGCTCTCCAATACCGCCGGTAGCATGGTGGGCGATGCTGCCGCGGTGCATCTTGCCGCGAGCATGCCGGGGATCTCGCCTCTGTGTGAGCTCGGAGAATTTGAGGTTGTTTCCGGAGACCCATTCTTTGGCCTCGCGGTCGAAAAAGGCGCCATAGAAATACCCAAAGGCGAGGGCTTGGGTGTGAGTCTCAGAGGATTCTAACTGCGGTGATGGATAATGGAGTGGTGGAGTAACGGGTTTGGGAGTCGCGATACTCCAATCCTCACTCCAGCTTTTTGTTACGGGGATGTTAATGAGCCAATCTGAATTTGCCGCGGCCGTCGACAAGATCGTCGGCGACTATAATGATCGCCTGAAGTGGGTGTTATTTTCCAAAGATCATCTAACCCGTGAGGCGGCTCAAGTATTGATCGAACAATGGTCAAATTTCACGCGGCATAGCAGGCAGTGCTGGGCACATGTCGTTGGTAACTGTCCGATTATCGAGGTCCGTAAATTTATCGTCACAGAAAACCTTTATGAGGAGGAGGCGCAGGAGGGCCACTCGCATTTTGAAATTCTCGTGCGCATGGGAATCGCAGTGGGGCTGACGCGGCACGACATTGAATTCGCCAAGCCATTGCCGACCACGGTAGTGGCGATGAATGCGTGGGAAGCGATGACTAAAAATCGCTCCTGGTATGAGGGCCTTGCGGCCAAGTCAGTGCTCGAGCGAACCAACAATCCGAACTGCGGCAACTTTTCCCATCATCAGGCCGATTACTGGACCCGCCAGTTAAACCTGTCCAAAGCGGACACGGAGTTTTGGTGGATGCACGATTCGGTGGATCAGATTCATGGTGACGGCTCGTTGAAACTTTTGGAAAAATATCTAACACGGGATGACCAGAAGCAGGCGGCGCTGCGCGCAGCTGAAGAATCGATGATGGCCTGGACGGTCTACTTCGACGGTTTTTACTATGAAGGGCTCAAGAGGTCGGCGGCACGCTGACGCGCCTGGCCGAGTTCCAACAGTTCCAAACGTTCCAGTTGTTCCAAAAAGCGAGACATTGAGACGCTTCGGAGGCAGGTATGGCTAAGCCCCAGACGAAAAAAACGTTAGAGACATTCAATCAAGAGCTGGCCGAGGTCCATATGACCGGTCAATGGATCTACGAAGAATTGCTCAATCGCGCCATCGGCGGGCCCCGGCCGCGCGGCGACGCCTATCTTTGGCCGTGGCAGATGGTGCACGGCAAATTGCTCGAAGCCTGTGACGTGCTCGAGGAGAGCTTTACGGCACGCCGCAGCGTTCTCTTCGGTAATCCCGGTTTGAACGACAACGCCACCACGCACACGCTCTTGATGGGCATCCAGATGATCAAGCCCGGCGAGATCGCCTGGGCTCATCGCCACAGTTTGGCGGCCATCCGCTTCGTCATCAAAGGCGACGGCAAAGTGTTTACCGTGGTTAACGGCGAGAAGTGTCCAATGGAGCCCTATGATTTGATTCTCACGCCGCAATGGACCTGGCACGATCACCGTAACCCGACTCAGGAAAGCGCCATCTGGGTGGACGCCCTCGATGTGCCTTTTCTGCTCGGCTTGAACCAGCCGTTTTACGAGCCCTATCCCGGTAACAA
>JAJONK010000078.1 GCA_021323355.1 Deltaproteobacteria bacterium | reverse complement strand
GTAAAACCCAAGACGCAGAAACTTAATTTTTTGGTAACACAAAGCAATCACGTCTCTTCTCCCAACATGAGCACGGTAGTTCTCCGATCACGAACACGTTTTCAATCACGTTGCTTTCATCGCTTCACGCCAATAGCTTGCGTCGAAAAATCTTTCCGGTGGATCGTAGGGTGGTTTGTACACACCCATTTCCTTTCTTAGCTCGATAACCGTGTTTATCGCGGCCGGATTGATCCGCGCGTGCGGCACGACCTTGCGATAAGCCTGCTCTGCGGAATCTCGGTTGAGCCCTTCTTTGGCCATGATCAGTTCCAGAGTTTCCGTCCGATTTTGCGGCGTCAGCAACCAGTCCGTTGCCGCCGCCCACGCGCGAATGAAGCGCACCGTCAGATCGCGATGTTCAAGTAGCCAGCGGCGCAATGTCCAGCCGCACGTGAGCGGCCAACCGGGGACATAGTCTTCGGCGTTGGCGAGCAGCACCCCGCCCGCTGCTAATGCTTTGTCGGAAGCCGGCGGCGTCAACATCGCGGCAGCGACTCTGCCGTTTAGAAAGGCCTCCAGCCGTTTGGGCGAGCTGCCGATGATTTCAATTTCATATTGATCGTCGTCCATCCCATGACGACGCAGAATCTTCTTGCGAACGAGATCGAGGTTCGAATCGCCGGGATCGCCAGCAAGCAGTTCTCCGCGCAGCTGCGCGATCGACGAAATCTCCGGCTGGCCAACCAGGTACGCGCTCAATCCCTCTTCCGCTTGCATGAAAAGAAGATAATCAACTCCATCGGTGGTTGTGCGCGCAATCATCGTATCCGCGCTGCTGAGCGTGAAATCCCAACGTCCCTCGGCCATGCCCCGGTTATGATCCGGAGCATAGGTCGTTTCGTGAAAGCGAATTTCGAGCCCCTCATTAGCGAAAAAGCCCTTGTACTCGGCGACCAAATGAGGCGGCCTGCGTTGGTATCCGGTCGTACTGAGCACATCCATTGCGTTTCCCTCCCAGTTCTTCTCTCTTCTATCGCCAGATGCGGCAACGCTCAAGGTGTCGAACAGCGCGCTTTATTCGGCCATTGCTCGCCGGGCACGCCGATCATCCGCCTGTCGCCTGTTAGCTGTCCCATTAAAACTGCGCATTAAAATCATCTTGCTTTGGCAAACCAATTCAGTAGACGTAAGACTGATTACATCTAACCAGGGACACCTCAATGAAGCTAAAAGACAAAGTCGCGCTGGTCACCGGCGGAGCAAGAGGAATCGGTAAAGCCGTCGCCCTGGCTTACGCGCGCGAGGGCGCCAGACTGGCGATTTGCGCGCGCACGACATCGGAGATCGATGAGACGGTTCAAGACATTCAAAAGTTGAAAGCAGAGGCCAAAGGCTGGTGCTGCGATGTCTCCGTCGAAGATTCGGTTAAAGATTTTGTCGGCGATGTTATTAAAGACTTCGGACGTATCGACGTGTTGGTGAATAACGCGGGAGTGATGACCCGGCCGGTTCCAATCACTCAGCTCGAAGTGAAGAAGTGGGATTATACGATTGCGGTAAATTTGCGCGGACCGTTTCTCACAACTCAAGCGGTGTTGCCCGTCATGATCAAGCAAAAAAGCGGCTCGATCATCAACGTTTCATCGATGGTGGGACGCGGCGCTTACGCCAACTTTATCGCCTATGCCACTTCAAAATGGGGACTGGAAGGATTCACTCAGACCCTGGCCGCGGAAGTCCGCGCATCAAACATTCGCGTCAACTCCGTAGAACCAGGTTACGTGGCAACCAAATTGACGGGCTATAGCGGCAGTCGCCCGGAATCTGTGACCGATGTTTTTGTTTATTTAGCCTCGGATGAAGCGAACGGGATCACCGGCAAGATGCTGAGCTCCTCAGGATGGAAGTCTCAGCTCAAATAACGTCCCGCTGCCAAATCCTTCCGAATTTCGTCCCGGCGTACGGTCATCCTTTGGCCGGCACCCCGTCCGGATATATTTGTTTGAGCAAGCCGTCATCGATGAGCTGCTTCATAAAACGGTTGTCGACAAATTCAGCGATGAAAGCCTCGGCCTGCTGGCCCGATACTCCTAGATGTTCGAGAATGCTTCTCACCCCTTCGGCAGTCGGAGTCGGCACGGGCTCCATGTATTGGACTTCAGAATCATAGGTGTGTTGCAGGATCGCACTATCAGAAACCCGGGTATACTTTTGTAAAATGCTCCTGGCTTCACTCGGGCGCCTTCTGATATAGGCGACTGCCTCGGTGATGCCGGCGACGAAGCTGCGCATGCGAGCCGGCTGTTTCGCGGCATAAGAACGCAGCACCGTAGTGCAATTTCCGGCATAGGGAATGTTCAGATCGCCTAGCTCCAGCAACGGCTTGAAACCTGCCGCCGCAGCCTGGATATCGTTGGGCGGTGACGCAAAGATGCCGTGCACTCGGCCATTGGCCAGCGCGGCAAAGGCAGCGCTGGTCGAGCCGCTGTAGATGATCGAAACATCCTGCCCGGGCCTCATTCGCTCGCGTGCCATAAATAGTTTAGCGGCAAAATCGCTGGCGGAACCTGGATTGGCGACCGCGACAACTTTCCCCCGCAGATCGGCAATCTTCTGGATTGCCGGGTGCACCATTATTTTGGACGTGAGCTTGTGAACCACACAGGAGGTAACCGCTACGTCTCCGCCGCTCAAGCGCATCTGCACCACAGGGGGCCCGGCGGAAAAATACACCTGTATGTCGCCGCTCACCAGCGCCGGCCGGCCTGCGGCGCGCGGCAGATAAATTGGCCTGACCTGTAGACCATGCTTCTCAAAGAGCTTTGCATCGGTCCCGACCCAGAGAGGCAGGATCGATCCAGAGAGGGTTCCGTGTCCGGCGAGAATGGTCGGCCGATCTTGAGCATGCGATACTGTCGACGACAAAACGATGATCGCCAATGCAATCAATTGTTGCCTTAAAAGGCGACGGTTCAGTCCCATATCAACCTCACTGTAGGAACGATATTTCAGGCGCACACGGCTAAGCTGTGATTACGAATTAGCGCGCCAAAATAGAAGGCACGTAGACATTTCAGTGCCTGGCTTGGCGCCAGTTTGCAAGCTGTTCAGCGTCTGGACTGGCAGTTTTGTTTGTCGTGAAGTCAACCAACGCGGGCAGCTTGATATTAAGCCGAAGGTCAACAGGCAGTTCGAGCCAAGTGTTCGCCGTCGGTTCTTGAGCAGAACGCCTCGTGAGTAATCAAGAATGATTATCGCCGCAGTTTCGTGTGATTAGCTCGCCGATCTTTCGCTTCAATTCTATCATTGTGAAGGGCTTGACGATGTAACCGTTGCAACCCGCTTCCAGGCAAGCATTGAGATCGGCACGGCGACACATCGCCGTGGCCGCAAGAATCGGGATGTCCTTGGTCTCGGGATTGTCGCGCACAGCTCGGCTCGCCTGCCAGCCATCCATCTCCGGCATCATGATGTCCATCAGGATTAGGTCCGGCTGCTCTGCAATCGCTTTTGCAATTCCCGTGTAACCATTCTGGGCCGAGATCACTAAATAACCTAGCATTTCGAGCTGACATCGAAGTACTTCGCGTACGTCCGGGTTGTCGTCGACAATCAAAATTTTCGCCATGCTAAGTACTCCGGCGGCGCTCTCGGAACAGGCCGGGGGACTATTATCGCCTAAGATTGTTGCCGGGCGCAAATGATCCAAATACTTACATGCAGGACCTCGACTGATATCTGCGAGGATCATGGGGTGCTTGGCTGCGCCCCCAGATGGTCTAACGCAGGAGGGTCAATGCAACTGCGGCGAGCGCCGCAATCAATGCAGTGCCGGCCAGCCCTAAAGCCACGACAACGGCGGTGCGCCATCGCGCCGCAACGCTTTGCCACTGGCTCACCGAATCGGATGCCGCGAAACCGCCTTCAAAAAGCGACTGCTGCATTACTGATTTCGCCGAAAGCACGTCTTGGGCGGCCCTTTCAAAATGCTCCTGGCCTATTTGCTTGCCTAGGTCAGGGCCAGATTCGGCCGCAGCCGCCGCCGCTGCCTTGATGACCGCATTTTTGATGTCGCCGCCGCTCATCTGGTAGCGCTCGGCGAGCCGGCGGAAATCTACATCCGCCCGGAGCGGTGTCTTTTTCGGGTGAATTTGCAGCTCCCAAATACGGACGCGCTCCTCCACTCCCGGCATTTCAAACAGCACATGGGTTCGGATGCGCCGCTCAAATGCCGGATCAAA
Organism: Deltaproteobacteria bacterium; assembly: GCA_021323355.1. Lineage (GTDB taxonomy): Bacteria > Desulfobacterota > Binatia > UBA9968 > UBA9968 > WHTF01. The sequence goes on along the minus strand of JAJONK010000078.1, from coordinate 4,609 downwards.
ATTCGCCGCTAGGTTGGTCGCAAAGATCACGATCCCATTGAAAGCTTCTAGCTCGCGGAGGAGAACGTTGATGGTTAAGTTGCTCTCGCGGTCGTGCGGCAAAATGGTTCCCGCCGAGCGGCGCGTTGCAATGGCATCAGCTTCGTCAAAGAACAGCACCGCGCTTTGCTCGGCGGCGGCGCGAAATGCCGCGACGATGTTTTTAGGCGTTTCGCCGAACCACATCGACTCTGCTTGAGCGTAGTCGACAACGAGAAGCTTTAGGCCGAGTTCATGCGCAATGGCCTCGGCGCAGATGGTCTTTCCCGTCCCGGGCGCCCCAGCAAAATTAAAAGCTAAACCGCGCCCGGCAATGTGTCGCTCACCTAAACCCCAGCGGCCAAAGATCAGTTCGTGATTTCGCACTTGAGCTAGCGCGTGCTCCAATGTCCGCCGTGTTTGAGGAGGGAGGACGACATCCGCCAACGTGCGCCCCGGGGTGACGGTTTCCACGACTCGTCGCGAGCGATTGGTAAAGAACGAAAACAGAGGAGTAGTCATAATTGATTCTAATCAAAGACGCGGCTGGATTTGTCTTCGACTTCTCCACGCCGGTCATAAACCAAACTCTATTTACCGGTGGTGTCTTGCCACCGAGTCGTTATGTGTCAGGCTTATCACCTCAACATCCTGTAAATTCTGCTTCCCAACTAATTTGAGATCGCGATGATTATAGCAGTCATGACAGCCACGATGCTGCAAACCATCGCAACGATAGCGATAACATTTGCCCGACGTGAGTTAGCTGCGGCCAATCGACTGAGCGTCATCGCCTCACGAGAACGAGATATAGCCTCCGCGGCGGCCGCAGCGGCCGTGCGCGCCGTGGAAAAAGCCTCTTCGGAATTCGCTAACCCTTTAGTCTCCCAAGCAGCCCGGCGTTCGGATTCTTTGGAATTCAACCATGCCTTAACGGCTGTCGATTTGGAGCTCCCAACCATTCCGAATTCCCCGCGTGCCAGCCGCGTACGCACTTCCGCTTCGCCGATTCTCTCCAGCTCGGTCACTAGATCGTTTCCCCAAAACGTCATTAGCTTATCCGTTTCAAACAGTTTAACTTACTACCAAAAAGGCCGTCCAGCCACATCAGGCGATGTCTGAGGTGGTTCGTTCGAAAAGATCTCTCACTTCGTTCGAGATGACAGCACCATACTCTGATGTGATTCCGAATCCCCCGGTGAGACTCAGGATAAACCCCAAGCGCGTTCTTCCCCCAGGGTATGATCAGAGCAACCTCGAACTGAACCACTACCAATTCCCGTTCGGCTGCTAACCCGTCCAAGCTCCCGGCTCTCTAATAATTTTCTTCCGATACGCAAGAAACCTGTGCCGGTTATTCGCAATAATGGAAACACTTTCGGTGACAGGCTCGCCGAACATAGATCTGAGCTCGACAATCCGGCAAGGAAATCGCCCGCATACAGCCGCACTTGGTTACGACCGCCTCGCTTAAAAAGGCACACTTATTGCCGTACTGTTATATAACAAATGAGAAAAAGCTCTCTGCATTCGAGGATTCTATGGCACAGGAAACAGAACTGTTGTATGTCGTGACAGTGGTGATCTTTATCTTGATCTGCGATCTGATCATGGCCTGGATCGGCTCCCGGCGGAACGGCAATTTCCCAAGTTGCTAGGAACCGAGCCACTCTGATCATGTCCTTTTGAGCGAGAAAGAAGCGCATGAGACATTCGAATCCGAGAAACGTATGGCCATCTTCCCGCGACCGACCACTTTGCTTCCGAAGCCGATTACCTTGTAAGAAATGGCGGGCTTGGTCCCGCATAACACGGCTCCAACCCCTTGAAATCCAGTCTCCGCGCCCGCCATCTGCTGATTTGCTTGATGAATACGTGCCCGGCGTCATTAAAGGAAGTGAAATGACACGTTATAAGAGAAGGTCGAAAATAGATCGCAAGTCTCGCGCACCGCGTACCTAAGGATCGAACCGAGACGTATCACGATCAAGGAGAAGGCCATGTTTACCAAACTACTTGTACCCCTGGATGGATCAAAGACGGCTGAAAAGGCGCTGCCGTACGCCCGATATTTGGCTCAGGACAAGAATGTTGTGGTTGAACTGTTGGCGGTGGTCGATGTTGCGAATATGGCGAGTCATATGACTGCCGAACGGGCGCTGCACCTTGATACGATGGTGGACGACGCGGTTCTCGCCAGTGAGAAATACTTACAAGCGGTCGCCGCTACTTTAACGGCAGCTAAGATCAAAACGGTGGTGGACAGCGGCAGGCCTGAAGAAGTGATTATTGAAAAAGCCGCGGCGGAGCAAGATACGCTGATCACGATGGCGACCCATGGTCGTTCCGGCATGAACCGCTGGCTGCTCGGCAGCGTCGCCGAAAAAGTTCTCCGTGGAGCCAGCAACCCGGTGTTATTGATACGTGCAGCAGAAAATTCCAGAACTGAAGACCGGCCGACGCTTAAGTCGCTGATAGTACCGTTGGACGGATCCGACTTGGCAGAAAGAGTATTGCCGGTGGCGATTGAGCTGGCCAAGCAGAGGGATCTGGAGATCGTGTTGATCCGCGCCTATAACATTCCAACCAGTGCCTATGCCGGAATCGAGGGGTATGCATTGCCGATGGACGATTTGCTGAAAGATATGAGAGACGAAGCCTGTGAGTATCTCGAGAACAAGGTCGCCGATGTCAAGAAGCGCGGAATAGCCAGGGTATCTTTCGCCGCCAAGGAAGGCTTACCCGCCGATGAAATCATATCGTTCGCCAAAAACCTTCCCGGCGGGCTGATTGCCATGTCGACTCACGGTCGTTCAGGGGTGAGGCGCTGGGTGCTGGGCAGCGTCACAGAAACGGTGGTGCGGCATTCGGAAAATCCAGTGCTGGTGATTCGAGCTTCAACGTAGAAGCCGAGGATGACGGCAACTTGCGGTGCTGCTCAATGGATCAATGAGACGTTGTGCGTCGGACCCGCATGGCGCTATCGGCTGGTGGCTCATTCTCCCGTTGGACGGCTTGCGTGGGTCACCAACTATTCATAACTCGGCGCGGCCGCCAGTGATGGGCCTTATGCTCGGCCACATAATCCGAGCGGGCAAACAGTTTCACGAGCACAACTCCGGCTACGAATCCACCCACGTGAGCCCAGAAAGCGACGCCGCCTGCCTCTCCACCGAAAGAAACCCAGCCGCTAACGAACTGAATCAGAAACCAGTAACCGAGCATCACCCAAGCCGGCAATGCCATTGAGGTAATGAAGAAACCAAGGACCAGCAATGTATACACGCGCACTGTTGGATAAAGCAGCAGATAGCCGCCCATGACTCCGCTGATCGCTCCGGACGCGCCAACCATTGGAATCGCCGAGTCGGGGCTGGTGATGATCTGGGCGGTTGCGGCCGTCAAACCGCACAAAAGATAGAACACGACGAACCGCAATCGTCCCATGGAATCTTCGACATTATTGCCGAATAGCCAGAAGAACCACATGTTCCCCAACAGATGCATCCACGAGCCATGCAAGAACATGTGCGTCAAGACATGGGAGAGCTGACGGCCGGGATCAGTAGCGCAGGCAATCCCCTCCCCCATGGGAAATTGCGTACCGGGCGCGATCGACCCCGTCAGTTCTCCGGGTATCAGCCCCAGCTCACACACGGAGCGCGCCAGCGCCGACGTGCTGCCGGCCCCTTGCACGAACAGCCAGGCAAACACATTTAGCGCAATCAGCGCCAGCGTCACGATCGCTGTACGTTGAGTCTCGTTTTCATCGCGATAAGGAAACATGCGCGCGCTCCTCTCTCTTAATCTAACTCCCGAGGGAGAATAGAGTTTAGCTACACGGCTCGCATTACGATGATTGCAAGCGTTCTAACTCAACATATCTGGCGGAAAATACTTGCGCTAGTGTTACGTGCATTGAGGTACGTCATACCTCGTTGAAGTCGATAGCGCATAGGACGAAGGGAAATATAACCACCGCGAGCCGCGGTTCTATTTACACATTTCTCTGTCGCTCATCTTCCGGCGGAAAATACCGCCGAACCCGTAATTCTCCGTCCTACCGCAAACTTTTGTGGGTTTCACACGTAAACCAACATGATCATAAGACCTCCGCAGACGCATTAAACCCAGCCCTTTTCTCGATTTTGGTTGTCATAACTAATTGCGACGTTAACCGCCGTCCAGTCTTGTAGTTAATTTTCAGAGTTATACAATTTCACCAGCGACATTGCGTGTTTTACTTCAAGCAATTTCGTGCTTGGCGTATCAAACAACCTGGAGGAAAACCGATGGGCACGATCTTCTACATCAAAGCGGCTATGATCCGCCGCACGAAGACGCACCTGCCCTTCTGCGCCTTTAGCTATGTGATCTTTTCAGCGGCTTTCTTATCTTTCGGCTGCAGCATCTTGCCTTTGAACTCGGAACGCACGGCTAAGCCGACAGTTGGAGCCTTTTCAAAGGCGGAACTCAGCTTGCGCACGGCTGCCGAGGCCCGGGCGGACGAACTCGCTCCAATGGACTTGCAAAGAGCCAAGGAAAAACTGGAACAGGCCAGAAAAGCGATGGCTGCCGGAAGGAATACCGA